>JADLAP010000220.1 GCA_020848195.1 Phycisphaeraceae bacterium | reverse complement strand
GAAAACGGGGCATTTTCATGGCATCATCACCGTTTTCATCGCTTTTACCGACTGCGTTGGACCTGTATGAAGACACATAGCAGGCGGATCAGACGCCACCGCCACCGTCCGAAACGTCACCGCAGGGCAAACGCATGTGGCTTTTGCCCCTCTCCCTTTCAAGGAGAGGCTGGGAGAGGGTACGGCGCTCAATCACGTTTTGCCCGTGATGGGACGTGCTGGTTCACGTACGCCGAACCCTCACCCTGTCCCTCTTCCTCGAAGGGAGAGGGGATCAAGGCCACATGCGTTCGCCCTGGCCGTCCTGACGGGACGATTGACATGGCGGGTATGCAGTGGGTACGATTATTGGTAAGAGGTCTTACCACATGACAAGCCCCGCTCCCGTTCCCACTGCCGTTTCGACGCGACGCCGGCCTCCGCTGGTGGATGAAGTGGCGGGCGAACTGGCCCGCCGCATCCGAGCCGGCACGCCGCGGCCCGGCGATGCGTTGCCGCCGGAGCGCGATCTGGCGGTGGAACTGGGCGTCAGCCGGCCCGTGCTGAGGGAATCGCTCCGACAGCTCCAGTCGCGGGGCCTGGTGGAAATCCGGCACGGCGTCGGCGTCCTGGCGTCGGATCGGGTCCACCAGCCGGTGGCCGAGGCGATGGACCTGGTGATGCCCCCCGGCCACGACCGTCTGCTTCAACTGGCGGAAGCCCGCCTGCTGATCGAACCGCACGTCGCCGCTCAGGCCGCACGCCACGCGACGGCGGCGAAAACCGCGCGCCTCGACGACGCCCAACGCCGGCTGATGACGGAAACCGATCCCGACCGCGCCATCGAGCATGACCTGGAATTTCACCGGCTGCTGGCCACGATGGCGGGCAATGCGGCGCTGCTGCTCACGCTCGATGCCCTGGCCGACCTGGGCCGGCTAAGCCGCAAGATCACCCTGACGACGTTCGGCGTCCAACGCGCGTGGCGTCAGCATCAGGCCATTCTCGACGCGGTGAAACGTCAGAACTCCGCCGCCGCCGCCGCCGCGATGAAACAGCACATTCAGGCATCCGCCCGCGATCTGGGGGACCCGCGACGGCAAAGAGCAAACGCATGACTTCGCCCCAAAGCCACGTCTGCATCGCCGACTTCATCACGGGAAGCCTCGCCCCCGAGCAGCGCGTTCTCGGCGACGGCGTGCGCGTCGTCGCATGTGACGCCCACGATGAATCTGAACTCTGGCCCGCGATCGACCAGGTCGACGCGATCATGCTCTACCACAACCTGACCCTCTCGCAAGCCACGATCAGCCGTCTGCACAAGTGCAGACTGATCGTTCGCTGCGGTGTCGGCTACGACAACGTGGATCACGCCTTCGCGCGGTCACGCGGCATTCCCGTGGCCAATGTGCCCGACTACGGCACGGAGGAAGTCGCGGACTCCGCCATCGGTTTGACGCTGGCGCTGACCCGGGGCATCCACCTGCTCAACAGCCGGCTTCGACGCGGCGAAGGGCCATGGATGTACCACCAGGCCCGGCCGGCGCATCGGCTTCGCGGCCGGGTGTTCGGCATCGCAGGCCTCGGCCGCATCGGCGGCGCGACGGCGATCCGCGCCAAGGCCCTGGGCATGGACGTCGCCTTCGTCGATCCCTGCCTGACGGACGGCGTGGACAAAATGCTCGGCGTTCGACGCGTCGAATCGCTCGATGAACTGGCGGCCCAGTCGTTCGTGCTCAGCCTTCACTGTCCGCTGAACGATCAGACGCGACGCATGCTCAGCGCCGACGTCCTGTCCCGCATGACGCGGGGTTCCTACCTCATCAACACCGCGCGGGGCGACATCGTGGACCCCCATGCCCTGGTCGCGGCTTTGGCGGACGGCCGGCTCGCCGGCGCGGGCATTGACGTGCTGAACCAGGAACCTCCGCCGGCCGACCATCCTCTCGTCGCCGCGTGGCGCGATCCATCCCACCCGGCCCACGACCGGCTGATCCTCAATCCGCATTCCGCCTTCTACAGCGAGGAAGGCCTGATGGATATGCGGATCAAAGGCAGCGAAGCCTGCCGCCGCGCCCTGCTGGGCATGACGCTGCGCAATGTCGTCAACTGATCCACGTTCCATGGTTCATCTATGTTTCAGACTGGCAACCCATGACCTCATGCACGATCCAACCGACGCGACTGACCTGTGAAATGCTGACGAATCCGCTGGCGTTGCCCACGATCCGGCCGCGGCTGTCCTGGGTGGCGGCGAGCGTGGACGACACCGCGCGGGGAGTGAAACAGTCGGCGTACCAAATCCGCGCCGCCACGGAACCGAGCCTGCTGGACAGGCCGAACCTGTGGGACAGCGGCAAGGTGGCGCAGACGAGCGGCCTGCACATCGACTACGCGGGCCGGCCGCGGACGGCGTTCGGTGTCGGTCACTGGCAGGTGCGACTCTGGGATCAACACGATCAGGCGTCCCCGTGGAGCGAGCCGGCCTGCTGGGCGATCGGACCCCAGACATTCTGCGATTGGGACCAACCCGGCCCGGCCGGTGGATCGCCGGCATGGATCGGCGAGCCGGTTCCCGCGGATTGGCACGATCTGACCTCCTATCCGGCGGCCTTGCTTCGCCGCGGTTTCGTTCTGTCGCAAGGCGTCCGCCGCGCGGTGCTGTACGCCTCGGCCAAGGGGTTGTACGAGCTTCGTCTCAACGGCGAAAAAGCCGGCAATCAGGAACTGGCGCCGGAATGGACCGACTACAACCAGCGGACGCAGTATCAGGCGTATGACGTGACCGCAATGCTCCGCGCCGGCGACAACGTCATCGCGGGCATCCTGGCCGACGGCTGGGCGTGCGGGCGCATCGGCCTGTCGTGGATCGCGCCGAACTGTCCTTGGCGCGGGATATATCTCAAGCGGCCACGCCTGCTGGCGATGCTTCGCGTCGAGCTTGCCGATGGCTCCGTGACCGGCGTGGTCAGCGATGGTCGGTGGCGATACAGCACCCACGGCCCGATCCGTGCCGCGGACATCCTGGAAGGCGAGGTGGTCGACGCCCGGCGGACGATGGCCGGCTGGGACAGGCCGGGGTTCGATGACACGGCATGGTCAGCCGTGACGACGGAGCCGCGCCGCGAAGGCGAACTGGTTCCGCAGATGAATGAGCCGATCCGCGCCACCCGCGAGCTTTCGCCGGTGAAGATGGCCGAACCTCAGCCGGGCGTGCATGTGTTCGACATGGGCCAGAACTTCGCCGGGCGATGCCGGCTGCGTCTGCGCCATCTTCCGGCCGGGACGGAGGTTCGCCTGCGCCATGCGGAAGCGCTGTCGCCGGACGGCATGATTTACCGGGACAATCTGCGGATCAAGCCGGGTGAACCCTTCGGCGCGCCGCAGGAGGACCGCTACATCGCCGCCGGGCAATCCGTGGAAGACTTCGAGCCGCGCTTCACGTACCACGGCTTCCGTTACGTGGAGGTGACAGGACTTCCGGTTCGTCCAGACCTGGACGACCTGACCGGCGTCGCCGTGCATTCCGCGCCGCGGGAAACGCTGGAACTGACCTGCTCCGAGCCGGCCGTGAATCGTCTGCTCGACGCGATCCGTTGGACGCTGCGGAGCAATCTGCACTCCATCCCCACCGACTGTCCGCAGCGCGACGAACGGCTGGGCTGGATGGGCGACATGCAGGTCTTCGCGCAGACTGCCGGGTTCCTCATGGATATGGGCGCGTTTTTCGCCAAATGGTGCGCCGACATCCGCGACGCCCAGTGCGAGGACGGCCGGTTCCCCGACTTCGCGCCGCATCCTTTCGGCAAGGAGAACCGCTTCCACGCCAACCCCGGCTGGGGCGACGCGGGCGTGCTCGTGCCCTGGCGTTCATGGGTCAATTTCGCGGATTGGCGCCTGCTCGAAACGCACTACGACGCGATGCGGCGATGGATCGATCTGCTGGCCAAGCGGAATCCGGAAGGCCTCTGGCTTCGCGGCCGCGGCGTCCTTGTGGAGTACGGCGACTGGCTCAACGGCGACACGATGATGAACGTGCCTCAGTGGCCCGGCACCGGAGGCGAAGTGCCCAAGCCGGTCTACGCCACCGCGTTTTACGCGCACAGCACCCAGACGCTGGCCCGCATCGCCGCCGTGCTCGGACGCGAGGAGGATCGACAGCGGTACGACCATCTGGCCCGGCACATCCGCCAGTCGTTTCTCAGCGCTTTTGTGCAGGACGATGGAACGATCGCCGGCGACACGCAGGCCGGCTATGCGATGGCGCTGAACTTCGACCTGCTGCCCGAACCCTTGCGGCCCCTGGCGGTCAACCACATGCGCCGCGCGCTGGAACGCTACGGCAATCGCCTTTCCACCGGCATCCAGTCCACCATCCGCATCATGAACGAACTGACGCGATGGGGCATGGCTGATCTGGCGTATGACGTGCTGCTCGATCGCCGGATTCCTTCGTGGCTGTACATGATGGACCACGGCGGCACCACGGTCTGGGAGCGATGGGACGGCTACGTGGAAGGCCGCGAGCCAAGCCCATTCCAACATGCGGGCATGAACAGCTTCAACCACTACGCGATCGGCGCGGTCGGCCAGTGGATGGTGCAGA
The DNA here is from genome assembly GCA_020848195.1 of Phycisphaeraceae bacterium. Taxonomy (GTDB): domain Bacteria; phylum Planctomycetota; class Phycisphaerae; order Phycisphaerales; family Phycisphaeraceae; genus JADLAP01. The sequence continues at coordinate 1,406 of JADLAP010000220.1, read as the reverse complement.
CGATGGGCGGCCTGCGACCGGATGAAGACGCGCCCGGCTACGCACGGTTCATCCTGCAACCCGTTCCGGACCCGCGAGGCCGGATCACGTGGGCCAAGCTGAACTACGACTCGCCTCGCGGCCCCATCGGCTGCGCGTGGCAACGACAGGAGCAAGGCCTGGACGTGCAGGCCACCGTCCCTCCGGGCGCGATCGCATCGCTGCATCTGCCCGCCCGCGAGGTCAGATGCGTCACCGAATCCGGCCGGCTGATCGACGCCGCTTCGCCAGGGCCGGGCATGACCCTCCGGCATCAACAGCCCGGCGATATTGTCATCGAACTTGAAGGCGGAACCTATCGCTTCCACGTGGCGGACGTCTGATCGCGTCCGGGCAAGGAGATTCGACATGATGCGTGGACTGGAAGGGAAATCGGCCATCGTCACCGGCGGCTCGGCGGGGATCGGCCAGGCCGTCGTGGAAGCCCTGGCGGCCCACAAGGTCGCGGTGACGTTCAGCGGCACGAAAGATCAGGGCCGGGATGTGGAACGCCGCGTCCGGGACGCCGGCGGAACCATCCGCTACGCGCAGGGCGACATGGCGGATGAATCGTTCTGCCGGCAACTGGTGGATGAGGCGATGCAACTTGCCGGACGCGTGGATTTTCTCGTCAATAATGCGTTTTCGTTCCTCGCCAAAGGCCTGACCGCCACGCGACAGGACTGGCTTCGCATGATGGAGGTCGGCCCCATGGGTTATGCCGCGATGGCGCAGCTTGCCTCGGCGCGGATGAGGGAAGCCGGCGGCGGCGCGATCGTGAACATGTCCAGCATTTCCGCCCACATCGCGCAGCCGGACCGCTGGACCTACAACGCAGCCAAAGGCGCGGTGAACCAGTTGACCCGATGCATGGCGCTGGACCTGGCTCCGTGGCACATCCGCGTGAACACGGTCAGCCCCGGCTGGATCTGGACCCGCGAGGTGGACAAGGCCGCCGGCGGCGACCGTGCGACGTGGGGGCCGGTGTGGGGCAAGTACCACATGATGCGCCGGCTCGGTGAAACGCATGAAGTGGCGGCGGCAACGTTGTTCCTGCTCTCCGACGAAGCGAGTTTCATCACGGCCGCGGAACTGCCTGTCGATGGCGGCTACCTCGGCATGGGCAGCGAAGGCCTGGGCGAAACCTCCACGTTTGCCGGATCAAAGTAATGCAACAGGCTCGCGTCGGCCTGGCTGGATCCGAAAATCATGGCGAAAAACCGGCGTCGATCTGGCTGTGGCCCATGCGATCCCCATGCTGGCCGCCGCGGCTCTGTATGTGGGATTGGTCCGCGTCATGACCATCGGCGGCATACCTCCGCGACCGGTGGGGCAGGAAATCCTGTCGGCAGTGAATCTCATGATCGGCCTGCCGAGCCGCGGCTGGG
>JADLAP010000369.1 GCA_020848195.1 Phycisphaeraceae bacterium | reverse complement strand
GCCGCAAAGGCTTTGTCCTGCAGAACTGCGAATTCACCGAGCATCCCATCTGCCTCGCCTCGCGCACCTACCAGACGCTGAAGCTGGAGCAGTTGCGTGAGCGGAACCCGCAGGTGGAACCGTCCGCCGCCGAGATTGACCGCGTGACCACCAAAGCGTGCATCTGCCACGACCTCGCCGGTTGTGCCACACTGTCACACGGCATCGATCCCAATGCGACGCCGGCTGTCTGCTGCGGACCGAACATTGCCTGGTTCGACCGCGTCGCGTCGCTGGAGGAAATGGTGGGGCACATCTATGGGCGGCTGTCGCTGCTGACGCAGACCGAACGCCCGCATATGTTCATCAACGAGCTGCAGCTCTACGTCGCCGAACTGCGCCGTCAGACGGGCGTGTCACAACAGGAACTCTCAACCCGGCTCGCGACCTATATCGGCGAGTTCCGCGCCAATCTGCTGCAGGGGGTTGAGCATTACCGTTCCTACACGGCCCGCTTCCTCGAAGACGCCAAGGCGCGCTTCCTGGCGGACCTGGACGGGCTGGAGAAGGAGATCCGCGGTCTCGGTGTCGGCGCCGCCGTTCCCGCCTGATCCCGGCCGGATCGGCGCCCTGGCAGCCCGCAGCCTGGCGCGCTCATCGCACATGATATTTCGTTTTGCCAACCCCTGGATGGCGGTACTGGTGGTGCCGCTGGCCGCCGGCCTGGTGCTGGCGCTCCGGCGGTTGCCGCCGGCCCTGCTGGTGTCGCAGCTGGCGACATTCCGGACCGCATTTCCGGCGCGGCCGCTCGGCCATCCCGTGCACATCCCGCTCTATCTGTACGCGGCGGCCATGCTGCTGGCGATCGTGGCGCTCATGCGGCCGCAGTTCGGCAACGAGCGGTTGATTGAGCGGCGGGAAGGCATTGACATCGTCCTGATTCTAGATGTGTCGGGCAGCATGCAGTGCTACGATGCCGCCGGGGTCTCGGAGCGCGACGTGGCGGCGGCGATCAATGCCGGGCGCCTCAAGCCGCGCATCGAGGTGGCCAAGGAGGAGTTGCGGAAGTTCGTCGAGAGCCGGCCCAACGACCGTCTTGGGTTGATCGCCTTCTCGCGCCTGCCCTACATGGTGTGTCCGCCCACGCTCGACCACGATTTCCTCTTGAACCATCTTGCCACCCTTGAGGCCGGCATGCTGACCGATGGTACCGGCATTGCCACTCCCATCGCCTCGGCCACGACGCGGTTGCAGACGTCTTCAGCCAAACGTCGCGTCGCGGTTCTGTTCACCGACGGCATGAACAATGTGCAGGCTTCCATCACCCCGCAGCAGGCCGCGGACATCGCCAAGACTTTCAGTATTGCCGTCTACACCGTCGGCATCGGCAGCGAATCCGCCTGGGTGGCACCGCGCGGCTTCCTGCAGCGTATCCCGCCGGGTGAGGGGGTGGACGAGGAACTTCTCCGGAGCATCGCCGCCAAGACCGGGGCCCGCTACTTTGCGGCACGTGACCGCGAGTCCTTCGCCAAGGTGATGAAGGAGATCGATGCCCTGGAGACCACCACTCTCGAGGCGCCCCGGTATCTGGACTACCGCGAGCAGTTCATGCCGCTCCTGACGGCTGCCCTGGTCTTGCTGTTGGTAGCGTTTCTGCTGGAGAATGCCTGGCTGCAGACGGTGCCGTGACCGGGTTCGGCCGCGCCTGTGGCCGGCCGTCGCCATGCCCTACCGCCCAGTAGCCTGTGACGCGTGCACAGAACAAGGAAACAACGCGATGTCCGCCACCAAGCGTGCTCTCTACGCCGGCAGTTTTGACCCGATCACCAACGGCCACCTGTGGATGATCGAGCAGGGGGCCAATCTCTTCGACGAACTCGTCGTCGCTATCGGCGTCAACCCCGAGAAGCGCGCCACGTTCTCGCTGACCGAGCGCCAGGACATGCTGGCCGCGTCTCTGTCCGGTATGGAACGTGTGCGCATCGACACCTTCAAGAGTCGCTTCCTGGTGGACTATGCCGGGGCCATCGGAGCCCAGTACATCTTGCGCGGCATCCGCAGCGAAGGTGACTACGAGTACGAACGCGGCATGCGCCACGTCAACAGCGACCTGCGGCCCGGCATCACCACGGTCTTCCTGATCCCTCCCCGGGAGATTGCCGAGGTGAGTTCGAGCTTGGTGAAGGGGCTCATCGGGCCCGAAGGCTGGCAGCCCGTGGTGCGCAGCTACGTGCCGGAACCGGTGTTCCGCTGCATCCTCGCCAAGTATGCCGTGCCGGCTGCCGGTTGAAGCTCGGCGGCGCGATAATCCGTCTCGG
>JADLAP010000219.1 GCA_020848195.1 Phycisphaeraceae bacterium | reverse complement strand
TGCGGGATGACAAGAGCTGCAATTTCTCCCTCGTTTTTGATTGGGAACGCGCATGAAGACCCAGGCGATCATCGTCGAAGAAGACCATGTGGCGAGGTTGCGGGATGTGACGCTGCCGGAGATGTCTCCGACGCGCGTGCGGATCGCCAATTGGTACAGCGGCGTCAGGTGCGGCACGGAAGGTGACGCCGTCTCCGGCCGCGCGACCTACATCACCCGGCCGTTTCTCACGGGATACCAGACCGTCGGACAAGTCATTGCGGTCGGCGAGCATGTGCGCAAGGTTCAGGTCGGCGACACCGTGTTCACGAACGGCGGCAATCTCTGGCCGTGCCCAAGCCTGTTCGGCGGCAGTCACGCCCGTGAACTGGTGGTCGAGGAAGCAGACATCATCCGTCTGTCGCCGGACATTCCATCCCTTCGCAGCGCAGCCTACGCGACCCTTGCCGCGGTGGGCCTGGAAGGCATTTCACGCATGAAACTGATGCCGGGACGCATTATGCTCGTCTGTGGCCTGGGCATGCTCGGTCAACTGGCGGGAAAGTGCGGCAAACTGCTCGGTCTGACCGTGGTCGGCGTCAATCGGTCGGCATGGAAACGTGACGCCGCGATGCAGTTCGGTTTTGATGCCGTCTGTCCACCGCAGGCCGATGCGCTGGCGCAGACGTTGCTATCCATCGGAGCCAAGGCCGCGCACAACGCGGTGGAACTGACGGGCAATTTGGCCATCCTTCACCTGGCATTGACTCATCTGGCATCGTTCGGCGAAATGGCGCTGTTGGGTTACTATCCGGACCCCATGCCGATCGACCTGGACATCTGCCATGCCCGGCAATTGACGCTGCATAATCCAGTCGGGCCCGGCGATCAGTTGCCGAAGGTGATCAACTGGATGGAGTCCGGGTGGCTCGACATGGAGCCGTTGATTCGCCACACGGTCACGCCGGACCAGACCACGGAGTTCTACCGAGATCTGATGCAACGACATTCGGACCATCTCGGTGTCGTCATCGACTGGTCGCATTGATCGGTTCAGGCCTCGATTGCCGCTGTCGCCATCGGCTGGGACTGACGCCGAAGGCTTTGCCGAACGCCCGGCAGAAATGCTGCGACGAACTGAAGCCGAACTGGTAGCTGACGTGGGTCACATCGAAGCCGGGCTGGCGTAACGCTTCGCGGCTGGCGCTGAGACGAATCTGCAGATGCGCCGCGGCGGGCGTCGTGCCGACTTCCTGGTTGAAACGACGGCTCATCTGCGAAACGGACAGGCCCGCCACGTCGGCCAACTCCGACAGTTCCACGCGCCGGTCCGTGTGCTGCTGAAGGTACAGCAGGACATTCTGGATCGGAATGCTGTGATACGTTGCCGGTTCCGTCCGCTGACTGCCGGCGAGTTTCTGGATCAGCAGGGCGGCCAGGGTTTGCAACAGGCAGGTCGTGACGGTGACGGTGTACGGACTGTCCCGGCCGATCTGGCGGATCACGCTGCGGAGGATCGGCTCCACATCCTGGCAATGGGCGATGATGTGCCGGCGATCCAGCAGAAACAGTTGGGAAAACTGCCTGCCCAGCGGTCCGAGGGCGTCGAAATCCACTCCGGCATACAGGATGTGATATCCCTTGTGGCGCGGACGGTCAGCTGTCCAGTGCCGCTCGCCGGGATACGCCAGGTACACCTCGTCCTTGCGGTGGGCGTAGAGCTGCCGGCGCGTCTCCCACCACGCGTTTCCCCGCACCAGATAGCAGAGTTCAAAGCGGTCGTGTTCGTGCCGAGGCACGCAATGGCTTGGCGCGCAGACCTCCTCGCCGCAGTGGCTCAGCAGCTTCAGGTCGTCGAAGGGGGCTTCGTAGTGATAACCCTGCAACGTTCCCGGCGGAAGGCTGATTTCCATGCCGATGCTCGCGGATACTGAAGAAAACAGGTGGATACAAACATGGGACGGATGCGCAAAAAATATACATCCGTGCATCGCGGATGCAAGCGGAAATTCAGATGGTGTGGTCAGATGAGGTGATATCGGATGGCGATCCGGGAACAAGGAGCCAATGGCCATGAACAGTCGGGAACGTATGCGTCGCACGGTGGAGTTCGACAAACCGGACCGGATTGCCCGCGATTTGTGGACTTTGCCGATCATCCATCTGGAGCATTCCCCGACCGATCTGGAGCGGTTTTTCCAGCGATGGCCCGTGGACATCACCGGCCCCGGCACGCCCGGCGTGCAGCCCCGGCGACTCAAGGGCGATGCATACCAAGTGGGCCGATATGTCGATGAGTGGGGGTGCGTGTTTCACAACATTCAGGCCGGCGTGATCGGCGAGGTCAAGGAACCGCTGTTGGGCGACTGGTCAAAGATGGAGTTGTTCCGTACGCCGGACGAGTATCTGGGTTTTGACGTGGATGCGGTCAACGCGTTTTGCCGGGCTTCGGACAAGTGGTGCATGGCGGGCTGCTGTCCCCGGCCGTTCGAGCGATTGCAGTTTCTTCGCGGCACGGAAAACCTCATGATCGATTTCATGGAGCAGCCGGCGGAATTCAAGGAACTGCTCGGAAAAGTCCACGATTTCCACTGCCGCGAAATCGAGGCCTGGGCGGCGACCGACATTGATGCCATCCGGTTCATGGACGACTGGGGCAGCCAGAGATCGCTGCTGATATCGCCAAGCCAGTGGCGCGAAATATTCAAACCGCTGTACCGCGACTATGTTCAGATCGCCCACGGCAAGGGCAAAAAGCTGTTCATGCACTCCGACGGCTTCATCTTCGATGTCTACGGCGACCTGATTGAAATCGGCATCGACGCGATCAACAGCCAGTTGTTCTGCATGGACATCGAGGAAATCGCCCGGCGTTTCGGCGGGAAAATCACCTTCTGGGGCGAGATCGACCGGCAGCACATCCTTTGCTTCGGCACAGTCGAGGAAGCCCGTGCCGCGGTTCGGCGCGTGGCGGACGCGTTGTACAGGCCGGAGGGCGGGTTGATCGCGCAGTTCGAGCTCGGCGCCGCGGCGAAGCTCGACAACGCGCACGCGATCTACGAAGCGTGGGAATCCGTCACGCGATGATGGCTTGGCGACGCATCAGACGGGCAACAGTTCCAGATCGTCGAACCACGCCATGCCCTGACCTTGCAGCACCATTTTTGGCAGGACGTAACGCTGCCTGCCCACGAGCAGGTCCGCTTCCACGCAGGTCCAGTCCGTGTCGCCGGTCACATTGCGTGAGCAGGCGACGTCGATGATGTTGTTGAAGGTGTACTCGAAGCTCGCCAGTTCGAGCCGGGCATGGTGCGTGACGCCTTGCGTGCGGATGTGGCCGCGGAGTTTGTAGCGACGGCCCGCCTCGACCATGCAGACCGCGCAGCAGGGATGCAGATCCTGCCTGGCATTGGCCTGGCCCCTGAACCGGATGGCTTTGCCGCCGCCGCGGCCCTGGTCCGCGGCCCACGCGATCGGCGAGTCCGCGTCCGGCGACAGGATCAGGATCGGCGACGACACCGGCTCCCACAGCGGAACTTCCGTTTCAAAATCCGTCACCCGGTCCACCCAGAACGGCAGGATGATTTTCTTGGCCCGCCACTTCTGAGGCTGAATCGGATCGGTGGCTTGATCGAGCAATGCCCGGGCGGCGTCGGGAGGCAGGTTCACGAGTTCCAGGCTGGCGCTGGTGTGGAAATAGCCGTCTTCGCCGAGGTTGTCCTGACCCGCGGTGCTCCAGAGCAGGTGTTCATCGAACAGGGCGTTGCAGGTGCCGATCCACAGCGGCGCGTCGCTGGCATGGACGAACACGAACGGATTGAACCGTTCGTGCGCGGCATAGCCGAACCATGCCTGGGGGTAGGGCAGGTTTCGCGATCTCCATGGGCCGCGTTCGTCGCGGTCGCCGGTGTATTCCGTTCCCGCCAGCAGGGCATTGGAATGCACGACGCGGCGCAGCTTGCCGTCGGGATTTTCCCACACGCTGTGCGACCATCGGCGAAGCTCGGCTCGATCCACCAATGCGCCGGCCATCATCAGGTTGAAAAACTCCATCGGCGCGGGATCGAGCTTGCGCACGCTGACCTCCAATCGCCATCGGTACTGGCCTCGCGCGGGATCGTAGTCCAGCGTGATGATCCACTGACCGGATTCGCCTTCGGGGCCTGGCATGTCCACCTGGGCGACCAGCTTCGCGCCATGGTCCACGAGCCAGGTCCATCGCAGCTGATCCATCGCTGAGGGGACGCTGAGCCAGTGTCGAGGCCAGATTTGCGTGCCCAGGTTCACCGTGGTGTTGCGCAGGGTGTGCAGATCCACCACATGGTCCGGCGACTGCGGGTTGAACAGGATGTCCGGCTCAAACGGACCGAACGCCCAGATGTCCATGCAGGTGGGATAGAACCTGGCCAGTTCGCGCGGCCCATCCAGCAGCAGGAAGCCGTCTTTTTGCGTTTTGACGTGGAAATCCGGCGAGTAAGGCCGGGACGCGGGCAAACGCAAGGTATCCAGCAAAGCGTTGAAGCGTGTCATGATTGTCCCTTTGGTTCAGGAAGGAGTTCAGCGCAACAGCGGCATGGCAGGTTCGGTTTCCAGCCAGGTTGTGGTGGAGACGAGCCGGCCCTGGGCTGCGGCGCGGCGAAGATTCAACTGATCGCTGTCGATCCGAAGTTCCAGATCCACGACATCGCGCCGGTAGCGCAGCCACCATTCGGAGGCGTATTGAAACTGCTCGATCTTGCCCGTCATGGCGCGCTTGCGGAAGTCGGCGAAGCTGCCCACCTCGCTCGCCGAGGCGACTTCCACCACAAAACCGGCGCAGAACCGGCGAACCTCCTGCCGCGTGTAGGTCCTGCCTGCGAAGGCGCAGCGGTTATAGATCGAGATCAGACCGAATTTGTCACTGGTGCTGTACTGCTGCGTGCAGAGCTGGGCGTCGTCCTGCCTGGACACCAGGGGGTAAAACGCCAGATAGACGTCGCCGTCGCGGACGAAAGACCAGTCAGATTGCGCGAAACTTGCGGAAAACCCGGGTAAAACCCGATCGCCGTGCATCACCTCGTCCGGCTCGCTCTGGTGCAGCGGGAACACGACGGAGCTGCGGATGGTCCGGCAATCGTCCGCCTCGTTCTGGGGAACGTACGCCAGCAGGGCGGTTCCTTCGTGCTGCACGGCGAAGGCTGCGCCCTGGTCCAGGCCCAGTTCCTTGTCGATCGGCAAGTCGCGGTTGGGAAAGCCGGCGTACTGGCTGTGAATGGCCATGCGGGTGAAAACGCTGCGGATGGAATGCAGATGTTCATCCGGCGTGGGGTTGGGCTTGGCGGGACGGCGGCGGTAGAGCAAATGCAGCGGCACGGTCTGGCCGCCCCACGTCCGGCTTCCGAAGCTGCCCATGGCCCAGTCTTCCCGGCCATGCACCGTGATGCTCGTTTCGCCGGCGGGAGCGCCGTTGATCGCCATGAATTCATTGCTCGTTCGCACCGACCAAGGCGCGGGACGATCCAGCACCGCCTGCGCCAATTGCTCGGGCACATGGTACATGCTCAGCAGACACTGACAGAGCGAGCACTGCTGGAAAAACCAACTGTTGTGCGAGAATGTGCCCGCGGGCGGATGGAAGAAACACTTCATGGGATTCATCGGCGACACTTCGCCCAGCCCAGCCAGCAGCGTGATCATGGTCATGGCGCTCTGGCTGGTGTTGTCGTCGAGGTAGCCGCGGGAGTAGGGCCCGATGTGGAAGCCCAGGCCGGGATGGAAGTGCAGCAGCAGTTCCTGCCAGATGCGCTGCTCGGCGCGCAAAGCCCAGGCCTGAAGTTGCGGGTTTTGGACGAAGTTGGCCATGTCCGCCACGGTGGCCAGCGACACGGCGGTATAGGTGGGGGAGTTGCATTCGTGAATCGTTCCGCGCAGGTCCAGCAGCCGATTCAGTTCCTCCCAGCGGGTGCGGACGAAATCCACCAGCACGGGAGCGTTGAACAGTTCGCCCGCCGCTGCCAGGATCAGCGCGCACTCGAACGGCGCATTGTCGTTGGCGCCATGGAACCGGAAATCCTCCGTCATCCAGTCGGACAGGTGCATGCGGAGGAACCGCTCCAGATTCGCCACGGCTGCAGGCGACAGTCGTGGGCTGTGTTCCTTGAGCATGACCGCCGCGGCCGCGCCGCAGAAATGGCACGCATGATTGAACTCCAGCGATTCGAGAATCTCATTGGCCAGCTTCCCGTCCGCGGCATCGCCCAGCAGCAGCAGCCGGCACATCCACATCGCCAGTCGTTTGTCGTGTGGGTGCGGATTCAGGTCCACGGTCACCCGGCCGCCTTCACGCCGGATATGTTCGTGAATCACCGGACGAAACCGCTCCAGCATCGCCATCGGCCGACGCTTCTGGGATTCCGGGCTGCAGTCGATGGTTACATGTGATGTCGGGGGAACGGATGCATTGGTCATATGCTGTACTTTCATGGCGCGGCCACATGGAGCAACGCAGTAATAATCATGGATGCAGGGCACCCACATCCGTGAGCGTTGTCAACCATGCCTGACAACACCCGTACGATCAACGAGCGTGATGTTTCGCGGGGATTTCCATTCAACGGCAACGAGACGGTCGCCGTGGTTTTGACTTCCTTCTACGGGAGTTTCATGGTCGCATTGGCGGTCTGGCCGCTGGCCAGTTCGGTGGCGGTGACGCGCCAGTTGCCGCGGAGGTCGTTGATCGCGGGCGTCCATGACAGTATACAGACACCGTCCTCTGTGCCCATCACCTGGGACAGCGGCGAGGCGTTGCCTTCCGGGTTCACCAGTTCCACACGTACGGGAACCACGCCGGGTATAGGCTCCTTGTTACCACGAACGGTGACCGTGATGTTCACGGGCTTCATCGCTTCCACCGTGGCGGGCAAATCGAGGGTCAGCTTGGTGATCGGTTCGGGGTAGAACGCCACCAGCGATCCGCCGAGACGGTCCATGGTCAGTGTCAGGTTGTTCTGGCTGTCCATGGTCAGCGGCCGGCCTTGTGTCAGGTCATAGGGTACGCCCACGATGCCGGGATAGCGCAATGTGGCAGTGTACATCGGTTCCCGGCCAAGCAGCTTCCGGTCCCATTCCACTGCCTCCATCGTCGCCTCGCTGGTGCGCAGTTGCATGATTTGTTTCTGGCAGTAGCGGTATTCCTCCCCAGAAAGAGCGTTAACGAACCAGACATACTGAACGGCGCCATACTGGAACGGATGAGCCACGAGGCGGGGATCGTCGCAGAGGATCATCGGCTTCACGTGCGACAGCAGCGCCTCGGCGACGGTCTGGATGCGATCGGGATGGCCATAGTCGGTCGGTCCAGGCGTGGCGATGTGCGGGCCTTCGGGGGGGACATCCTGGCTCGCCAGTTGGCCCATGCCCAGGTCCACAGCGATCCGTTGGACGCCGGGAATGTTCAATGGCACGGAATGATCCGCGTAGATGTGCGCGCCCTGCGCCGCCTGCTTGGTCAGGGCATCCGCCACGCTCTGACGCAGGTACAATGTACGGTACAGCAGCACCGCATCATAGTCCTTACATATTCCCGACAGAACTTCCTCCTCGCAGATGATGTCCACGTCGTAGTGCGCCTGAATCAGGTTGGCATAGGCATACGGCAACAACAGCCAATTGTAGGTGTCGAACATGTCCGAGGTGACGGAATGAAGCAGGGCGATGCGACGGTTTTTCGGCTTGATCTTCACCTGCACAGGCGAGATGCGCTCGATCATCGGCTTCAGACGATTGATCTCCGCCCAGGCAGCCCGTGTGCGTTCGTCATAATGGTAATAGGTCAATCCCCGCACGCCGCCGGCCAGCAGGTGAAACAGGCTGTTGCGCGTGTAGCTGACAATCGGGGAAAGCAGATCGGGCGTCACCCATGTGGGCATCTCGCGGTTGTTCATTCGTCCGCATTCGAGCCAGCAGGTGTTGGTGGTCAGGGGCTGCCAGTAGGTGTCGTAGTAGTAGAAGCTGATGAGATTGTGGCCCCACGCGCCGAAATTCAGCGGCGGATACTGGCCAGCCTGTACCATGTTGATCAGGGGAATCTGCATGCCGCCGGGGATGGGTCCGATGCGGATATCCGGCCGTAGCGAGGTGACCGCCTCCTTCTGCATTTGGTTCCAACCGCCGGATACCTCGCGCAAGGTGAACAGATTCCACTGCACCCAAGGATCGTCATCAGGCACGATGCCGGGCTGGCGTTTGGGCTGCTCCACGGGAGCATCGTGACCGGTCATCAATTTAAAACGCGCCAGGTTGTGTTCGCTGTAGTCAAAGCCGTAATGGAGACTGGAATAGTCGTCATTCGTGAACATGGCGCCATTGAAGGCCGGGTGTCGCGCGGGGATTCGCGTCCCATCGATCATCTGCTGCCGCGCAACCGTCAGGCTCTCGGGATGGCTGATGCTGAACTGGGGATGCGTGCCGAACAGGCGGAACGAACAGTCGCCGTTGCGGATGAACCGTTCGGGATGATTGTCGACAGCGATCCCGGGTCCAAGCCCATCGGCATGCACGCGCAGGCTGAACGGACGGCCGCAGCGCAGCGCAGCGTCCATGTCCGGCACTTCGCCAGTCAGATACAGGCCCATTCCCGCGCGAACGATATCTGCCAGATGCAGTTGAATCTGGTACGCCGGCGGATTGAGTCCCATCCAGACTTCCCAGCCAAAGTTCAGGGGAGGCACGGCACGGATGCCCGTGGTCAGATCGGCAAACGCTATGGATTTCCCTTGGCGATAGGCTTCGACGCGCAACAGGTAATCGCCATAGGCAAAGGGCGACGTGCCAATGTCCACTGCCGCATGGCCGTCCGCGCCGGATCGAACGTCAACCGCATGGACGACCTGATCGTTCTGTGTCAGTCGGACTTGGACCTGCTCGAACGGGCCGGCTTGGCCGGGCTTGACGGTCAGCGAAATCGTTTCGCCGCGGGCAAACTGCGTCCGGCCCGGAATGTCCGATGCCGAGGCGGCGAGCTTGAGCATGGGTTGCGCCGGTGGGCTGATCTGTGAAAGCGGCGGGATGTCCGTCACCGGGTGGCCGACGTAATGGGCCGCACGCCAGATGTCCCGCAACGACGCGTCGTCCTGACCATCGAATCCCAGGGCGTACGCCACCACGCCACTCCAGGGCATGTCAGCTTTGAAATTCAGCATCCACGAGGCGGCGCCGCGCCGACCTGTGCGCGTCGTGTATACGGACAGTGGAATGGACACCTGATGGACGTCGTAACCAGCCACGGCTCCGCCGCAGCGTTCCAAGCCCCATGCTTTGCCCTGTTCAGTCAGCGTGACCGGCAACGTGCCGTCGCCCCAGAAATCAATGTTCCAACCCCAGGTCAGACCAAGAGTGTCAAGAGATGGGACCGAATGCGCAGGTGGCTCGGTAAACGTGGACACGGTGCGGTAGAACGGTGGATCGCCGGCCCAGACCACGCGCCCGCCTGTCGCAAGGTACTGGAACCACAACGCCTCCCGTCCGGGTTTCATATTGATCGACTGCGGAATCACGCCCATCGGCATTACCACCACGCTGCCGTACGCGCCGCCCTCGACATGCTGCCGCATCCACGCCGCCAGGTTGTCCGAGTTCAACTGGACAAAACCGTGAGCAGTCAACCAATGAACCAAACGTTCGATGTGGACGACATGGCCTTGCGGCATCCTCTCATCGTAGAACACCACACGATCCGTCATGGCGGCCAGTGGAATGATGTCTTCCACGGCGATCGCGGGTTGTCCGGGCAATGGACGTTGCGCGGAAACCGTGATGTAGCCGAACGTCGCCAGATCCTGCAACTCTCGCTGCCAGCCGGCCTGCTGTTCGGAAGATACGGGATTCAGTTCCAGACGCTTCAGTTCCGCGCGGCCCGTAACGGCCACCCGGCACTCGGCCATCCCGCCAGGCCAGGACAGCAGCAAGCCGTACAGACCCTGTGTCGCGGACAATGGCATGTCCCGGGCATAATCACCAACGGACAACCTGATCTGCCCTTGTCCCCTGGCGTCCGCGAGCAACTCATACAGCCCGGCCCGCAAATCGACGTGCTGTGTCACGGCGGCAGGTTGCTTCTGGTCCTTGGCTGTCTCCAACGTCAGTCCGGTGCCCTGGCTTCGTGGTTCGATGGTCGCTTCCTGGTCCGTGATGGACCAGTGCGAACCAACCTGCCCCACGGTCGTCAATCCCGCATCCGTCAGCATGTTGTGAGGAACCATCTCGGATGCCCAGGCCGCTGCGGCAAAGCCCAGACTCATCAGAATATGAGCAAACAAATACCCCTGCGGTCGCATGAAGACTGCCTTTCCGTAGTCCGTTCGTCAGGCTGACTGGTCACATTTGGATTTACAGGTCGCCGTTGGCTTCCAGAAACATCGAGCGGGTGCCCTTGACGAGATATTCGTTGTTCACCCACGTTTGCGTGCGGGTATCCGCATGGCCATCAATATAGACATAGCTGATGCCGTCGTTGAGGTGACGTATGGAATAGCTGGGCAGCACGCCGCCCCATAGGCTATTTGCAATGTAGCCAATGCGGTAACTCGAACCTTCAGGGCCGTAGACATTATTGATGCTGTCACCCAGGAACATCATCAAGGCGGGTTTTCGTATGCTGGAGACAACAATCCCATCCAAGCCATATCGGGCATACGCGAAGGCCGGGTCATAGGTCTGATTGGGATAAGTCAAGCAGCCGTTGAGGCCATAGTTGGCATACGTCATTCCATTGCTGTAAACGGTGGGGTCCGCCGGACGACGGAACACGCCCAGATCAGTCAAGTTGGCGATAAATGTGGTGTACCAGGTGTCCCCGCTCGGCTCTGAGATGATATTCATGTAGTAGGCCGGTATGCAGGTCCAGCGGGAATAGGTTCCCATCGTGGTGGGATTGACAGAGTGGTAGAGATACTGCGGACCGGGACAGAACTCCTTGGAATCGGCGAAGTACGACTGCCAGGCGATCGCCATCTGCCGCAGACCGGATTTGCACTGGACCATCCGCGCCGATTCCCGGGCCTTGGCCAGCGAAGGAAGCAGAATGGCAATGAGAAGTGCGATAATGGATATGACGACGAGAAGCTCGATCAAGGTGAATCCGACGCGGCGGAGAGAGAGAGGCTTCCTGGTCATGCGTAGCTCCTTATATACAAACCGTTCTGTCGCTTCACACAGTTATCCATTCCAGATTTTGCGGAGAAATCCACGTTTGCCGCTGCGGCGGATACTTGCCGCTGATGATCTGCAACAGCAAATCCAGCGACTCTTCAAAACCGGCACCAAAGTTGTATTGCAACCTCGGCACCGGCCAAGGCAAGTCCAACACCGCCTCCTTCGCCTCGACCACGACCAACCGAGGCTCTTCGGGTACGCATTGAAGGACAGCCAGTTGCTCAAACATGAAACCCAGCGCGATGTAGTTGTCATCGAGCAGAATCAGCGGTGGTCGATCCATCCTGTTCCGCCACTGGCGGTACATCCAGCGTCCGCGACTGACTGAGTCGCGGTCCGGATTCGTCTCATCGCGCGGCCGCCATTCACTGGTGACCCGCAAACCGGCCTTCCGAAGAAAGTCCCATTTCCATGCCGGCGCCGGGCTGTGATCGGGCGGCAGGAGATACGTGCCGATGTGGTCGATCCCCGCCTGATGAATATAATCGCAGAGAGTCGTGTAAATTGGGCCCATATCCAGGGTCGTACGATACAACTGGTCCGGTGCGTCGCGTAACGCGCCGACGATGGGAATGCCTGCCCGGTCAAAATGGCTGACGACATGCCTGTAGTTGTCGTCCGGTTTCATCCCCACCGTGAGCATCAACACGCCGTCCAGCGCGCGTTTGCGGATCAACGTCAGTGCGTCGGGACTGAGGAACCCCTGTTCGTTGAGCAGTAGCAGTTCGGGCTTGAAACGTCTGGTGGTCACCATCTGTCAGGCATGATGGGTCATCCACAAGTTGTAGATGGATTTCTGCCGGCCCGCAGTGCAGAACGCGGTGATCAAGCCGATGGTTCCTACCCGGGTGGCGGACTTGACGAAGGTGCCCACGCCGTGACGTCGCTCCAGCACGTCCTGCTGGGCCAGGTGTTCCAACGCTCCGCGTAGCGTCTGCCGGGCCACGCCCAGCCGTTTAGCCAATTCGATTTCGGAAGGTAACTGTCCGCCTGGCTGGATTTGGTTTTCCTCAATCAGGCGTAACAAATCCGCCTTGGCTTGCTGAGCAGCCGTGCGTCGTAAGGTGGTCGTTGACAGGTTGAGAGTGGGGGGTATCATGTCGATCACCACACTAGACATCTGCACAGACGTCTTAAGTGTACTTTTCTTGTGATTCTTGTCAACTATTATTCAAGACGATCATCTGTAAAAGTTATTTAATATTATAATTTTAATATACTTATAAATATTTATGTCCAAGGATGAGTCTGTTCAGAAACACATTGAAGAACGGCTCTCACAGCCGACCCGAACAAATCGTCTTGCGGGTATAGGGAAATGGCTGTTGAACCATTTGGAGATGGAGTAGGCACATGATTGAAAACATTCGTTACGGCATCGTCGGCATGGGCGGATTCGGCGCGCATCGGCGCATGACCCTGCGCAACGCCGGCTGCTTTGAGATCGTCGGCGGCGTGGATGTGCGGACGGATGCGTTCGAGAAGGCGGAGAATGAAGAAGGTCGTACGCTCAGACGTTACGCCGATGTGGACGCACTGGCTGCTGACCCCGCGATCGACGCGGTGTTCATCTCCACCCCCGCGCACCTGCACGTGCCTCTGGCGATGAAGGCGGCTTGCGCGGGCAAGGCGGTGTTCGTCGAAAAGCCGCTGGGGCCGGACCTTGAAGAGTGCCGGAAGCTGGTGGAATACTGCGAACAACACAACATTCCGCACGGTCACGGATTCAGCCTCCGTCACGCGCCGGTCTGGGTCTACGTGAAACAGCTTCTCGATGACGGCGCGCTGGGGCGGCTCGTCAGCGTCTCCGCCGCCTGCATGCACTCCGGCGGGCTGGCGTTCAGCGCGGACAACTGGCGCTTCGCCCCGGATCATAATCCCGGCGGCCCGCTCTTTCAGTGCGGCATCCACAAAATCGACCTGCTTCGCTTCCTCCTCGGCGATGGTCACTGGACCAGCGGCCTGGTACGCAAGCACTTCACCTCTTCACCGACCGACGACGCCTACGTCCTGACCGGCCTCTTCGGCGGCGTGCCCTGCACGTTCCATAGCCACTACGTTGCCAGCTACCGTCATGCCCTGGAAATCTACGGCGCCCACGGCGGGCTGTGGATCTCCGAATATCCCCTGCGCGTGGAACTGAAAACCACTCAATTTGAACCCTTCAAGGAAGAAGTCCGCGACATCACCAGCGAGATGCCGCCTTCGGACAAGGAGCTGGATGCATTGCGGGATTTCGCCATCGCCGTCCGTGAACGACGCCAGCCCATCACCAGCGGCCGCGAAGGCTACAAGGCGATGAAACTGGTGCTGGAAGCCGTGCGCGTCGCCGTGCCGATCGACTGATCCCCACGCCATCACAATGCAATTTCTCCGCTCTTTTCAGGTGCGGTAAGGCATGACATGCGATGCGATGATGCCGCGGATCAGCCGCAAAGCGAGGCAGCCGCGTCATCATTCCATGTTTAGCCTTGGGCAGTGCCCGACGATTTGCGAATGATCAGTTCGCCTTTGATCAGCACCTGCCGGGCCGGGGCGTGGGGAGCCTCAATCCTTGAACGCATGGTTTCGACCGCGATCCGGGCAAGCTCGGCGCAGGGCTGACGGATGGTGGTCAGCGGAACCGACAGCAGTGTGGCGTACTGCACATCGTCAAACCCGACAATGCTGGTGGTGGTGGGCAAAGGCGTGCCCAGGCTGGTCATCGACTGGATCAGCAGCGCGGCTGTGCGGTCGTTGGAACAGATGATTGCATCGGGCATGGGCCTCAGCGCCCGGCTGGCGAAGGATTCATCCGCGGGATCGCCGAAGCACGCCCAATCGCGTTTGAGCGTCAGACCCCGGCGTGCCATCGCCTCGCGGCAGCCGGCCATGCGGAGGTCCGTCGTCGGCGGGTAGTCAGGCCGGGCGATAAAGCGGAAACGCCGGCGACCCAGATCGAGCAGGTGATCCGTCAACGCGAAAGCCGCCTGGAAGTGATCGATGCTGACCAGATCGACTTCGCTTCGCTGGGGGAACTCCAGCACATCCCGGTCGAGGAGCACGACGGCAACGCCGGCGTCGGCGAACTTCGCCACGATGCCGCGGTTGACGGCTTCGCGCTGCGGCATGCGTTCCAGCGGCGCGAAGAACACGCCGGCCACGTCCTGGTCGATCAGGCGCTGGCAGGCGGCGTCCACCTGCTCGCGAGTGGGGTCTGTCATATCCGCGTCGAAGCCGTGGACGGTCATGTGGCAATCGAGGCCTGCCCGCACGATGCCGTGACAGACCGGTTCGAGAATTTCGGTGCCACCGAGTCCCGTCGCCAGCAGGCCAATGTTCAGCCGCGAGGCGAGGCCTGTGTTCTGGGGCAGTCGGGCGTAGGTTCCCGAACCAACCCGTCGCACGACCAGGCCCTGGAGCTGCAGGTCGCGCAAGGCACGGGCGGCCGTGGGGCGGGAGACGCCGAACCGCCTCGCGATCGCCGTCTCGCTGGGCATGCGGCCCGCCTCGCCGAACTTGCCGCCGGCGAGCTGTTCGCGCAGCGCCTGGAATATGGCCTGATGTTTGGACGCAAAAGCCATTGTAATAGATATTACAACTTAATGAACAACTAGTCCAGCAGTATCATCAAAATTGTCGCCATATCCAATAAAATGACGGGTACTGCTTAGCATGATTGGATAGAACCAATTAACAGTTGCTATCTTGACAATATGGATGGCCTGCTCGCGTCGCTGCCGGCGGTGCGGGTCGCGGTGATCGGCGATTTCTGCCTCGACGCCTATTGGACCATCGATCCCGATCGCAAGCCGCAGTCCGTCGAAACCGGACTGGCGGTCAAGTGTGTTCGCGCGCAGGCGTACTCGCTGGGCGGGGCGGGCAACGTGGTGGCCAACCTCGCTGGTCTGGGTGTCGGCCGGGTACGCGCGGTGGGACTCACCGGCGATGACCTGTTCGGCGATCAGATCCGCGAGCTGCTGGCCAGGCTCGGAGCCGATGACAGCGCCTTGCTGAGGGCCGGCGAGGGCTGGCAGACGTCCGTTTACCTCAAGCCCTACGAGAACGGCGTCGAGGATCATCGACTGGACCTCGGCTCGTTCAACGCGATCACCGAAACGGACGAACGCAGGCTCATCGAGGCGCTGGCCCGCACCGTTGCTCAAGTCGATGTGGTCATCGTCAATCAGCAACTGATTCAGGGCTTCTGCACGCCGTCGATCGTGCGGGAAATCAACCGGTTGATCTCTGAATATCCCAAGGTGACGTTCATCGTGGATTCGCGGGACTATGCCGGTGATTTCGAGCGTGCGGTGCTGAAGCTCAACGCACGGGAAGCTGCGAAACTGCTTGGCGTCGAAGCGGTCGGCGACCATGTGCCTTCGGATCAGGCCTGCGACTTCGCGCTGCGTCTCAGCACACGCACCGGCAAGCCGGTGTTCATCACCTGCGGCGAGGACGGCATCATCGCCGCTTCCAGGCGTGATGTGAAGCAGATTCCCGGCATTCTTGTGTATGGTGAGACTGATCCCGTCGGGGCTGGGGACACCACGGTGGCGATGTTGGCGACGGCGCTCGGCGCGGGCCATAGTTCGCTGACGGCTGCGGTGCTGGCGAACATCGCCGCGTCCATCACCGTGCGGAAAATCGGCACGACCGGAACCGCTTCGCCGGACGAAATCAGGGCGGTCGGTTCCCGGCCGGACTACGTCTTTCTGCCGGAGCTCGCCGATGATGCGAGGCACGCACGATATGCCGAAGGCAGTGACATCGAACTCGTGCGCGATCTGCCGACCGGGTTGAACATCCGGCACGCGATCTACGATCACGATGGCACGCTGTCCGTTTTGCGCGAAGGCTGGGAACTGGTCATGCAGCCGATGATGGTGCGCGCGATCCTCGGACAGCAATATGACACCGTGGATACGGCGAAGTTTCATCGTGTCGAAAACGCGGTCCGCGACTTCATCGACAAGACCACCGGCGTACAGACGCTGGTTCAGATGCAGGGCCTGGTGGACATGGTCCGGCGATTCGGTTGCGTGCCGGAGGACCGGATTCTCGACGAGCACGGCTACAAGCGGATATACAACGACGAACTGATGAAGATCGTGCGTCAGCGCATCGACCGGCTGGGACGCGGCGAACTGGACGCGACCGACTTTCAGTTGAAGAACGCCCGGCAACTGCTCGAAGCGCTCCATGCCCGGGGCATCAAGCTGTATCTGGCCAGCGGCACGGACGAGCCGGACGTCATCGCCGAGGCCCAGGCGATGGGCTACGCGGACCTGTTCGAGGGACGCATCTTCGGGGCGGTGGGAGATGTGAAGGTGGAGGCGAAAAAGATGGTGCTCGAACGGATCATCCGCGAACACCATCTCGGCGGCAGCGAGCTGGCGACATTCGGCGACGGGCCGATCGAAATCCGCGAGACGCGCAAGCGAGGCGGCGTATGCGTCGGCGTAGCCAGCGATGAAATTCGGCGATTCGGCGTCAACATGACCAAGCGTCGCCGGCTGATCCGCGCCGGCGCTGACCTGATCGTCCCGGACTACAGCCAGTTGCCCAGTTTGCTTACGCTGCTGAATGTGCCTTGTTGAAACGGAGTCATGCCATGCCGCATGAGAAGATCGACGCGACCCGGCTTCATGTCCTGCCCTTGGGCCAGCGCACAAGCTACATCGACATCGAACGTGAAGCGTGCGACCCGGACGCACCGGCCGCGGATGCGGGTCGCGCTGGCGCACGGATCGACGCGCTGGCGGAACACATCCGTCATGCGCGTCGGCGCGGCGCGTCGGTCATGCTGACCTATGGCGCGCACCTGATCAAAAACGGCGCGGGACCGCTACTTCGTCGGCTGATCGAACACGGTTGGGTGACGCATCTGGCCACGCAGGGCGCGGGGGTGATCCACGACTGGGAGTTTGCCTATCAGGGTCTGTCGAGCGAGTCGGTGCGCGACAACGCGCCGGTGGGTCGGTTCGGCACGTGGGACGAGACCGGCCGGTGGATCAATCTCGCCGTCATCGCCGGGGCTGCGGCGGGTCTGGGCCTTGGCGAATCGGCCGGCAAGCTGATCGCGGAGCAGGGCTTGACGCTGCCTGATCCGGAGGCATTGCGAAAACAGATCGCGGACGATCCGACCGATGACCTGACCGGCGCTCGGGCTGATCTGCTGTGGACGATGCGCCGCTTCGGTCTGGCTGGCGGCCGGCTGTCCGTGCCGCATCCGCACCGGAATCGTTCGGTGCTCGCCTGCGCGTTCGAGCGGCATGTGCCGCTGACCGTTCATGTCGGGATCGGGTACGACATCATCGCCAACCATCCGATGCACCACGGCGGGGCGATCGGCCGGGCGAGCCTGACTGATGCCCGCATCTTCGCGTCATGTGTGGACAAGCTCAGCGGCGGCGTCTACCTGTCCATCGGTTCGGCGATCATGAGTCCGCAGGTCTTTGAAAAAGCGTTCAGCGCTGCCAACAACCTGCGTCAGCAGCAGGGCAAGCCGTTCATCCAGGACCATCACATGGCCATCGTCGATCTGCAGGACGGCGGCGGCTGGGACTGGAGCCAGGGCGAGCCGCCAAAGACCAATCCCGCCTATTACCTGCGTTTTTGCAAGACTTTTGCCCGCATGGGCGGCTCGCTCGACTACATCCAGTGCGACAACCGTGTCCTGCTGGCCAACCTGATCGACCGCCTCCGCGGCACGGACGCCCAGGCCGGCCAGGCGTAAGAACCCCATGGAAACGCCCATGATGAACCTATTGCTGCGCAACATCGAGGAAGCGACGGCGACATTTCGCTCGCTGGCGGCGCTGGATGCGAATGTGCATCGAGCCGCCGATATGCTGGCCCAGACGCTGACGAGCAAGGGCAAGCTGCTGGCCTGCGGCAATGGCGGAAGCGCAGCCGACGCGGCGCATCTGACCACCGAGTTTGTCTGCCGGTTCAACCACGACCGCCCGCCATATCCGGCGATCTGTCTGGCCAGCCACGGCGGCGATCTGACCGCCATCGGCAACGACTATGCGTTCGAGGATGTCTTCGCCCGTCAGGTGCAGGCGTTCGCGCAGCCGGGCGACACGCTGATGGTGTTCTCCACCAGCGGCCGCAGCGTGAACATCGCCCGCGCCCTGACCGTGGGCCGCAAGGTCGGCGCGCGCACCATCGCGCTGCTGGGACGCGACGGCGGCGCGTGCGCCGGTCTGGCTGATGTCCAGTTGATCGTGCCCTGCCGGACCACCGCGCGGATTCAGGAAGCCCATGCCCTGCTCCTCCACACCATCTGCGAGCTGGTCGAATCGCGCCTGTGACGCAAAGGAATGACCATGACGCCCAAAGCACGAGTCCAGGCCGCCCTGGCCAAACAGCCGGTCGATCGCGTTCCGGTGTTCATGTGGTTCCATCCGGACACCGCGCGGCATCTGAGCGAGGTTCTGGAGATCCCCGCCGGCTGCGTGGGCGAAGCGATGGGCGACGACATCCGCCAGGCCTGGGTCAACAACAATTACCCCATGTGCGGCATCACGCATGAGCACGACGGCGAAGGCCACACGGACGAATGGGGCATCCGCTGGGTCAAGCACGGCGGGTTCAACCAGATCGAGCATTCACCGATTCAGGACGCCGGACCGGAGGACATTCAGCGTTACGCGTTTCCCTACGACAAGATCGACGCGCTGCTGACGCTGATGGATACCGTGGTCCCCGAGAGCGAAAACCATTTCGTGGGTTGCGACGTTTCGCCGTGCGCGTTTGAGATGTACTGGCGGCTGCGAGGCATGGAACAGGGTATGTTGGACCTGGCGGGATCGCCCGAGGTCGCGGGCGAACTGATCCGCCGCTGCGCCGATTTCGCCGAGGAACTGGCTCGACGCGCCTGTGCCAAGTACGCCCTGGACTGGCTCTGGACCGGCGATGACGTGGCGGGACAGCAGGGCATGCTCATGAGTCCGTCGATGTGGCGTGAGCTGGTGCAACCTCATTTGGAACGGGTCATCCGCGTCGGCCAAAGCCACGGCCTGCCCATTGCGTATCACAGTTGCGGGGCCGTGCGACCGATCATCGCCGACCTGATCGACAGCGGCGTCAACATCCTCAACCCCATCCAGTGCAATTGTCCGGGCATGGACCCGTTGGAACTCAAACGCGAATTCGGCACGCATCTGGCCTTCATGGGCGGCGTCGATACGCAGGATCTGCTGCCCCACGGCTCGGTCAAACAAGTCCGCGCCGCGACGCAACGTCTCATCGAAGGCATGACGGCCGACGGCGGCGGCTACATCCTCGCCGCATCGCACACCGTGCCGCCGGAAACCCCGCTGGACAACATTTTCGCCATGTACGAAGTGGCCGGCATCACCCGGACCCGGATTCACGATGCCGCCGCAGACATCCGCGCCCGACTGTCGAACACCGCCCGGTGACCGGCCCCGCAGGACAACCTCTGACCCCACGTCGGCAACCGCCACATCGCCAACCGTAACCGTTGACCACACAGGGCCAGTACATGCTGCCTATCCATGGTTGTCGGAACCCACTGATCGAATGTCCAAGTCCGAATGAAAACCATTGACATCATTTCATTTTCAGCTATCATCCTCACCGGATAGACTTCCATGGAGTCTATTGACGCGACTCGATTGCGTTGTCGATTCGGGGTCTTTCGGGAGGTCGGTGGGATGACGATTGCGTCTGCACGCGCGGGGGGGCCTTGTCATCGTCGTCGCGATGGGAGATGTCGACTCCGAGGAGCCATCTCGGTTCCATTTCTCTGCTCACTGGCCTTGATCGGCACCATAGTTTCATTGGCGGACTCGTGCTGCACGAAGGGGGCCAAGTCCCAGCCGGGGAACACAACTGCCCAGAACAAGGGCCAGGATCAGGGCAAGTCGGCGGCTGACTTGCCCAAACCGTCGGCGACGGAGGTTGTTGACACCCAGGTCAAGGCCACCGTCGACCGGGGAGGCAAACCCGAAGACAAGCTGGGTTCCGTGGACCCCGCCGCGACGATCGACCGCGGCGTCGTCGGCGTCCCCAAGAGCGAAGCAACGCCCGCGAAGGCCCGCCAGTGGCGATACCCATTTGGCGACCGGGGCACTGATCCCGATACCCGCAATCGCTGGTATCGAGAGTTTGCTGACAAGTCGGAGTTCCGCGAATGGAATAACCAATACGGCCCAGGACTGCTGCCAGCCAGCTCGGACAAGGACGACACTGGACGCACAGGTGGGGCTCGACCAGAGGGCTGGTCCAACATTCAGGATGTCGGTGCGTGGTACCACGTCGCGCCGTATACGGGACACCACTCTGGGGAAGACTGGAACTATCAGCCGAAAGCAGATGAAATCAAACAACTCATATACGCTGCCGCGACCGGGACAGTAATCGAAATCAAGAAGTTGTCGAAGAGCGACAAGCCCGAATCCACCGGCTGGATTGTGGTTCTTAAGCATGACCTCCCAGTTCAACTGGCAATCCAAATGCCGGGCGAGAAAGATCCGTTCCAGTTTCAGACGGCTTACACTCTGTATGGTCACATCGGTCCACCGCTGTCTGACAAGCCATTGAAAGAATTGAAAGACACCACAGAAGCGGATTTCAATGGCGTTCAGATTGTGAAATCACAACCCGTCAAAATTAACCAACCGATTGGGTATGTAGCACCTATTGAAGCACTTGATCCGCATTTTCATTTTGAGGTGCGAATTGGGCCAGTGGACTGGAAGCCTACAAGTACAGGCGTCTGGCCGAATAAGGGATCAACAGGCGGCTACTATCGTTCCTTCGAGGACATGTGGAAGGATCGAATCGTCGATGCATCGGACTTCATTGACTGGATGCTGGCGCTGGAAAAGGCGAAGTGGCATCCAGACCTGCGTACATGGGAACTGGGTAAGGCCCCGCCCGGATGGAAAGACCTGACGGGTCTGGATGATGGCGGCGACAAGGCGGCGGCGGCGCCAATCGCGCAGACAGCGGCCCCCACTACGGCTGCGCCGGAAGTCCCGAAGGCGGTGGAACCGCCCCCAGTGGGGCGGCCGGCGTATTCCTTACCCGCCAAGGCAAGTGGAGCCGACGCTCTTCGCAAACGCTTTCAGGATGGCAAGACAGGGGACGGCAAATAGCGTCAACCGCACAACCCGTGGGCGCCTCAATACGCGACGTCCCCGGCGGAGATTCGCCATGAGCTTGACTCGATTCGGCTTCGTCGGCAGTCTTTTGATTGCATTGATGGTTCTCGCCTTGGCGGCGTGTGACCGGGTGTCTTCGCAGAATCAGGCGACCGCCCAGACTGCGGTGCAGAGCAGTTCGCAACCCCGGGGTGACACTTCGGCGACACCGGCGAAGGCCCCGCTCCCAGTGGAGGTCGTGCGATTGGCGCAGGCAACCCCGGCCCTCCCGGCGGCGGAAGAGCCGGCGCGGTCCGATTCGTCGCACGTCGTCGTGGAGCGCGTCACGACGGTCCGCGAGACGACGCTCACGGAGCAGACCCGCCAGCAGGTCGGAGCCTAGCCGGTGGTGGCGATCTTCTTTAAGAACCGCGCCGGCAAGGCGTATGTCGAAAAGGTCTCGGCGTTTGAGGATCTCTTGAGCGCCAAGCTGTCGGATCGGGGATTCAGCATTCTCAGCCGGGAGGACGTAGCTAACTCCGTCGCCGGATTTGCCGGCCAAGGTGCCAACGCGGGCGATCCGAACCAGGCCGGCGCGGACCTTGATGCCCTGCTCTCCAACAACACGTCCGCGCTGCGGCTGGCCCAGAGCATGAATGCCGACTACATCCTTACCGCGTCCATCGTCTCCATCAACCACAACAAGAAGCGGTTCGAGGGCTATGGCGTGGACACCACGGTCTTCGAAAGCGTGATGCAGTCCGCATACAAGATACTGGATCGAAACAAGGGCGGCTCGGTCGCGGGCGGGACTGCCAAGTCGACCTTCAAGTCGCCCTACCGCGACATGAAAACCGAAAACGGTCTTCAAACCCAGATGAATGTCTATGCGGAACAAGTTGGGGCGGTGGACGAGCTTCTCGATGATGCATCCACCCAACTGGCCAAGCATTTTGAGCGCAAGGATCCCGCCTTGGCTCCCGTAGCCGCCACGGGAATGGTCAACTGGGGCGTGATTTGCGGTGCCGCCAACATCACGGTGCCGACGGTCGTCAAGACAGCATCGGGCGACTTTGTGATCGGCGAGCAACCCCTTCCGCTGAATCCCATGAATGTCATCGTGGAATTGAATGGGGTGGTGGTCGGCACGGCACCGGGGGTGTTCCAGGTTCCGCCGGGATTGAGCAAGATGCGATTGAGCCGTGAAGGTTACAAGGATATTGAGCGAACGGTCAATGTTGTGCCCGGCCAGACCTTGCGGATTGACCTCCAGATGACGGACGCCGAGTACTTGCGATGGAAGGATATGACTGGCTTTCTGGAGCAACTGAAGGTGGGATCGAAGCTTTCGGACGCTCAAGCCGAGCAGATTCGGGGATATGCCCAGATGCTGCGGCAAAGCGGATACAAGGTTGATGTCAAAACCAACGTGGACATCCAGAGCGACCTGAAGGGGATCGTGCAGACCAGTCTCTGGCGCTAGGCCACGACGGAATGTCGGCGTTTGCAGGAGGGAGATGCCAAATGAAAGTCGGGCATTGCAGACTGGCGGGAATGTTCTTGTGGGTAGCGACCTTGGTTCCTGGGCTTCAAGGTGTTGTTTACGGTCAGCCGTCGGGAGAGGACCGGCGGGCGAAGATAGGCGTGGTTGACGTGAAGATTTCACCTATGTTGGTCGAGGTCACCGGCAACGAGGGCAAAGCGAAAATCGGATCACTGGGCCGGGCCGTGGAGGCGATGGACGGCCGGTTGATCGACCGCCTGCACAACACGCGCAAGTTCCGGGTGTTCGCTCGTAGCGACATTGACGCTCTGCTCAAGGAGCAGGGCCTCATGGCCACACTCGGAGACCCCAATGATCCAAAGGCGGCGCAGGGTTTCAAGCTGGCGGGAATCCAGTATGTCGTGCAACCGACCGTCGATGATTTCCAGGACTACAACGAAAAGGTGAAGTTCACCGGCACCGGGCGGGAAGCATCGAAACGCGTCATCCGCCTTGGAGTCGTAGTCAAGATATACGATCCGTCCACAGGCGAAACCTTGGAGACTGCCTCGCTGCGGCTGGGAGATGATCCCGAGGATCCGGACTACAAGCTTCTCGTGAGCAAGCTGAGCGAGCCTACCTACGCATCGACCAAGGACGGCAACTTGACGGACGACATGCTCGTTGGGGCTGTGGAGATCATGGCTCGGCGCGTCGCCTTGCGTGTGGTCGACGTGATCTATCCGGCAAAAGTGCTCAGCAGGACCGGGGAACACGTGCTGATCAACAGGGGCGACGGAACTGGGATGGTTTCTGGACAGATATGGAACGTGTACGCGACGGGCCAGATGATGGTTGATCCGGACACGGGAGTGGCTATCGCAGCCGAGGAAGTGCAGATTGGAGTCGTGAGGGTGACGGAAGTGGAGCCGCTTTTCTCCCGGGCCGTGGTTGTCGAAGACAATGGCATCGCCAAAGCGCAAGTGTTGCGTCGCGCGAAGCCGAAATGATCCACGTGGTTGGACATGGTCTGCGCAAACGGGTGTGTGTGCGGGGTGACCCAATGGGTGTCTTCTGGGAGTGTTGGCATGTTTCGATGTGATTGCCAGCGGGGAGATCAGGATGCCAGAAAGGTATTAGTCCTCTTTATCTGTTGTGTGTTGCAATTCGGGTGTCAAGGGGCATACAACCGCAGCATGGACCCCATGCTGACCTCGTATTCGAATCATCAGTTCACAGCCGCGGCGGCGCATGCTGCGGAACGGGTCCAGACGGCTGCGGAAAGAGATGCGCTGTTGGTCAGGTTGGAGCATGGGGCGGTGCTGCGGGCAGCCGGGGACTGGGCTGGAAGCAACAAGGTGTTCATGGAAGCCGACCGGCTTTGGGAGGAGCACCAGGCGGCGGCGGAAGTGGATCTGACGGATGAGAGTTTCGCCACGGTGACCAAGCTGTCGATGTTGCCGTACCACGGTCGGGCTTACGATGGGATCATGATGAATCTTTACATGGCGTTCAACAGCATGGCGTTGGGCGATCTGGACGAAGCAAGAATTCAAATCGACCGTACCTACTTCCGCCAGAAGGACGCCGTGGCCCGCAATGCCGAGCGGATCGAGAAGGCCCAGGAAGCCGCTCAGTCCGCGGCTACCGACGAGAAACAGCATTATGATTCCGGCGCGGCCGAGAATGATGACCGTTTCCGGCAACAGAAGGAGGAGGCGTACCGCGACCTTGAGGAGGACGCGCGCAGCCACTCGGCGTACGCAAACTATGTCAATCCTTACGCTCAACTGGTGCGGGGCATTTTCCTGATGAGTTGTGGACATG
>JADLAP010000300.1 GCA_020848195.1 Phycisphaeraceae bacterium | reverse complement strand
TGTTAACCCTGAGTGTCGCAACTCAAGCATTCG
Source organism: Phycisphaeraceae bacterium (assembly GCA_020848195.1). Taxonomy (GTDB): domain Bacteria; phylum Planctomycetota; class Phycisphaerae; order Phycisphaerales; family Phycisphaeraceae; genus JADLAP01. Next base: position 9,188 of record JADLAP010000300.1, on the reverse strand, counting down.
CCGGTTCAAATGCGCTCATGGCGCCCGTGGAGAACGCACTACAGGCGGTATCACCGGAACTTTATATCCAAGTCAAAGAACTGATGGATTTCCTGTCAATCGCAGGGCTCGCCGAGGCTGGCGGCAAAGCGACCGGGCTTATCAACGAAGAGAACGAGCAAGGTTGGGCGCCATTCTTGCGGCGCATCGAGCACATTCAGCCCGAAGTTATCCCGTGGCTTTACAACCCGCCAAATATATTGATGGATGTTTTTGACAAAAACGACACCACCCTTAGGACTAATATATTACGATTGTCTGCGGTCGCGGGTGGCTCCAATATCGCCAAGATTACGACACCAACCGAGCTGGAGGGTTTGTGGCGTTATCTCGACAAGGCGAAGGACGGCAAGGTCGAAAACATCACCGACGAGCGCGGTCAAAAAAAACAAATCGGCGGTAAGAAGATGGCGGTCTATCAAAAGGAACCGTTCGGCGAAAAACGAATCGGCTCGAAGCAGCACATCGAGACCACTTATTTCCGCGAATTCATGAATCATCTTTTGCCAAAAGCCGCTGCAATAGACGAAAGATATGCGAGCGAGGCAAAGTTTGCTGCCGCCGCAAAGACGGCATTGATGCGACGAGGGTATGACGCGAAGGAAATCAAAAGCATGTTCAAGGAGCTATACGAGCCGCTCCACTGGAATAAGCACGCAGCGACCGGGCATGATTTTTTGGAACTACTAAAAGAACACCCGAAGAAAAATTGACATTCGATGCTACTATCGTAATGCGTTAGTACACCACTAGAAAGAGCTGGCGATGAAAAAGAAGCAGATAAAAAAGGCACCACCTAAGCCACCAGCCGGAGCCGTACCGCTCGGCAAGAGACCCCCCACCGTTTCAGCGCCAGCTCCTAAAATTAAAAAAGGATGCTAGATGTTCAGTATATCTGATTGGACACCGGACGAGCTACAGGTTTTCGTCGGGTGGGATGAGCGCGAGGGTAAAATCTATCGCGGCGAAATCACCGATTTGAATGTAAACGCAGACGGCGTGGTCGGAGTCATTGTAAAAGAAGCGCACGACTTCTCTCGTGGTTTCTTCCCCGTCACCGCAAAGCTGACAATGGCGAATCCGCCAAAAGAACAGCAAGCGTGCTTTGTTCGCGAACACCCAAAGGCTTTGGAACTTTTCAAAGCATTAGCGCAGCTCAAGAAAGCCGCCAAGCAGGCTGCGGCTAAAGAAGCCGAATAATGATTTGGACCCCGGAGACGGACTATGGCATCTTTGAGATGCCTGGCTCGATATGGATGCCCGAAAGACTCCCGTCTTTGCAGGAGTTTTTAAAGGCACCATCCCCGCTACCAGATGTTGACAAGAATCTACTCATCAGAGCGCAGCTCCGGTATCAGTGCGATACCGATTTAGAGTATCGCGCCGCCGAGATGGAGATGTGCCGCCGAGACCCGGTGCGATTCTTCAAGTACTGGCTGTATGTAAACGAGCCCCGCGCAACCGGCGATTTAAAAGACATTCCATACGTGCCGTATGAGTTTCAGGAATGGCTCATCTGGTATATGTGGAATTGCATCGCGCAATCGAGCGCCATCACCCGCGGCTTGGGTCGAAACGTCGTCTTTCCAAAAGCTCGAGACATGGCGGCGTCGTGGACGATGCTTGGCGTGTTCTTGCACCGCTGGCTTTTCTATCGAGATTCATTCCTTTTAATTTCTGCCACCTTCGAGAAGGTCGACGACCGAGGCAACAAGGGCTGTCTGTTCGAGAAACTCCGATACATGCTTCGGATGCTGCCCGACTACTGGTTGCCGCAAGGATTCAAATGGACCGGTCCTGGCAAGCATGACACTGAGGCGTGTCTTATAAATCCGACCGGCGGCGAAATTGTTGGCGAAGCCACGACCCGCAGGTCTGGTCGCTCAAACCGGGTGACAGCTCTTGGTATGGATGAGCTTGCCACCGTCGACGATGGCAAGGACTTCGAGTGCTGGTCGGCAAACTCTGCCACCACGAACTTACGCTTTGCGATTTCGACTCCGGACGGACCCGACAATCTCTTTGGTCAAATGGGTACCGGTGAATTCGGTGAAGCCTGCGACATCATCCGGCTGGAATGGTTTTACCATCCCGAGAAGATTCACACCTTCGACCCGCCGCCGTTGAACGCCGAGGGCAAGGTCCCGCCAGATTGGCGCCCCGACCCAGATTTTAAGCGCGAGATGGATTTGAAGCTCGTCGACAATTCGCCGGTGTCGCAATGGTTTAAGTACGAAAAGGCGCGCTTGAACGAAGTCACTTTCGCCAAAGAAGTGCTTATCGACTTCAACCAGTCCAAGAAGGGTGGCGTCTGGAGCGGTGAATACAACATCCATATCCATGTACAAAGAGGGCTGCGACCCGCTGACGATGGCAGTCGCTTAATTATTTCGTCCGACCCGGGCACGCATTGGATGACATCATTTACGCAAATCGACCGCTACAACCGCTACATGATTTTCAAAGATATGTACTGGGAGAATGCGCATATCGACAAGGTTTGGACCGATATAACGCGAATCTGGAAAGACGAATTTGGCAACATGCCTTGTGACTTTATCGGCGATGCCGCAGGCGCAAAAGTCAATTCTGCGATGCACAAAGGGAAGTCGGAATGGCTTTACGTCTGGGACAACTTCGGCATCAACGTCCACTGGGATTTCCATTACACATTCCAACAGAGCGAATGGGTGGACGCGCGCATCAATGCGATGAAATTGATTTTGACAAAACTCTCCTCGGAGACCGGCGCCGCGCGGTTTTTAATTGACGATGTCAAAGCACCATATATCCACAAAGCGCTCTCCGGAAATTACCGCTACGAGACGGACCCTTACGGAAACTTGACCGGTAAGGTAGAACAGAAGCACCCATGGGAAGACGCAGCCGACAGCGCGACATTCCCTTTGATTTTTAGAGGACTGGTTGACCAATCAAAACTGATAGGCAAAGACCCCAAGCCATCACCGCGCGAGCGCGGAGCCGTGCAATGGTCAAAGCCTTCAACCCAGAGACGAGGTTTTAAAGGATGGCGAGGCAGGTAAGGTATGTTTTTCGGACGAGCGAGATTCCGGCGCTGAATTCGGAATTTATGAACAGTCTTGCAAAGCACTTCCACCGCACTTATGAATTTTGGCAATGGTCGCGAACAGACCTCGTAGATAAATGGATGGAGAGCCTAGAGGCTTACAATGGCATCCGTCGACTGCCTGAAATCGAAACCATGCAGTACGTATCTGAAGGCGACCGGGGCGAGCCCGACATCTTCTTTGGTGTTGAGCGCTTGTCGAGACAGTTGTCGCTTGCTGTCATGGACAAGCAAGAACAGTGGCTTACCGTTGTGCCTCGCCGAATGGAAGACCCAACCATCACAAACCAGGTCCGCTCACAGCAAGCATGGGTGCACAGGAAGGCTGACACCAGGCGCATCTTTGCTCGCCACCTAAAGCAAATGATTGTGATGGGAACCTCTCATGTGCTTTTGAACTGGGAGCCGGAATTTGTTTTGAAGCGCATAGGGACTGGACAGTCTCGCCGCAAGCTGCGCAGCATGTTGAAGGCTGCGGGTCGCCCAGATGGAGCACAGCTTGTCGGACAAGCTCGCATACAAGAGCTGAAGTTCAACGGACCCCGCCTACAAGTTCTTGATAATTTCGACGTGCTCATTGACCCCGAGGTCGACGTCACCCGCACCAAGGTCCCTGGCGTTTGCGTTCAGCAATATTACAGAATTGAGGAACTGGAAGCGCTTGAGTATGACGACGGCAAGAAGGTTTTCGGCAACCTGAAAGACCTCGGCACGATGCGCTCCGACGAATTGTATTACCAATCCCTGGAGGGTCAGGCGCGCGAGCAGGCGAAATCGATGGCGCAGGGTGTCACCGTCCGCAGTGACTATTCCGATGTCATGGCAAAATTTGTCAAAGTGCTCGTATTTAATTTACCGCTCGTAGTCTGGGAAGGCGAGCAATTCGTCGACTACTATTTCTATGTAGCGATTGACGAAAACAACAATCCTCGGATGATTCGGGTTGAAGAAAACCCGTCAGACGCAGGGCACCGCCTCATCGTCACGGACCACTATATCGACTACTGGGCGCCCGCCGCATATGGTATATCCGGTGTTGACAAAGTTGTTGGCTGGTGGAATACTAAAAACTTCATTGAAGCCGCAAAGGTAAACGCGATAGCAGCTTCAATCTGGCCCGCAGTCGTCACCGCTGCCGGTGCCTTCAAAGACGTGCCTGACTGGACACCAGGGGCGGTGAATGAGCTTGCGCAGCTCGCTTTGTCCGACAACGTTATAAAAGCCATGCCAGTGCCCGAGAAAGGCATTCAAATTGGCACCATGACAGAAACCTATTACGAACAAAAGATGAATTCGTCTTTTGAGTCGATGGGTGCAACGCAGCAACAACAACAGATGGCCGACCGGGAAACCGCAGCGTCTGTCAATTATCGCGCGTCGAGCCAGGGCGTCTTGATTGAAGACCAAGCGGAAAAGTTTGGTAATTCGCTGCAAACCATTTGCCAGTGGACCCTCGACATGTCCATCCAGACGGCTCTGCCGCAGGGCAAGGACGCAGACGGCGACGATGTTCTCGGATTCTCAACCGTAGTTGGTGGCAACACCCAGCGCGCAGAAATCAAGATAGGGCAATTCAAAGAACCTCGCGACATCGAGGTCCTCGGCTTGCATGGTGCTATCAACAAAGCGCAAGGCGTGTCGGAAAAACAAAAGGGCATGGATTCGCTCGGCAGGCTGGGGCAATTTCTGCCGAACGCTCCCGCTCTGGCAAATAAATTAGTGAGGTCTTACATGAACGACCTCAATATAGAAACGTCCCCCGAGGATTGGCTGACACCTCAGCAACTCGCGGCGCAAAACCCAGAGGTGCAGCTCATGGCGCTCCAGGCTGCACTACAGAACCCGCAAATGCTGGCACAAGTGATGGGCATCTCTCCTGAAGAGATGGCGGGAGCGCCACCACAGGGAGCACCACCACAAAATGAAAAACAAGGTCAACCCGGAAGTCCACAACCTCCGGTCGCCGGATAGTCGATTAGTCTGCCGTCAATTGTCGGGGCTTACGAATTCAGAGTCGTATCGCTATCTTAAGGAATTGGCGGAAGCCATCGCCGAACAACACGGCGGCGGACTGCCAAAGAACGACGAGGACCGCGAACGTATTTACGAGGCAGCGATTATCCGAAAAGGTTTTAAAGCGCTCTGGAAGATTGTTGAAGGAGTGCCGCCGGTCGGAGAAGCGAATAACCCTAGCGACCTGCTCGAACAAATAACAATCGAGCAAACACCAGCAGAACTTAAAAAGGAAGAGTAACAAAATGGATTACGAACAATTAGCGAATGCTCTTATCGAAAAGATGGCGTCGGGCGCACCGGCAGCCAATCGCAACTATTCCCAAGAAACCATGACCGGCGTTCTCAGCGTGCTCAAAGACAAAGGGTACGACGAGGACGCAATTGATGCTGCGCGTGTCACCATGACCGGCGCGAAACAGATGATAGAAAAAACCGTCGAATCAGCGCTCGCCAAGAAAGATGCAGACAACGCCCGCATGTTGCGCGACCGCGATTCCGAGAATTTTGTCAAAGGGGTTTTGAAAGAGCATTACGCCGACCCTGAATACGGCAGCAAGCTCAAGGCGATGGAAGCCTCAATTCGCAAAGCTGCATTCACTGAATACTTTGGCGATGCCAACAGGGACAAAGCCTGGAGCAGCAACATAATCATCACAGAAGATTTGGAAAAGGCGATAGACAATGCCGTTGACGGCTTACTCAAAGATGTACTTGGCAAAGATAGCAAGGCTACAAACCCTGCTATTAATGCTAAGCCTACATCTAGCGAGGGAGCAGTTGCCGGTAAGCAAACGCCCGCTGAATTTGCTGCCACCAACAGTGGTGACATGGACAAGCAGATTGAAAGCCTGTCCGAAGAGCAGCGCCAAATGTACGACGCAAAGTTTATTCGTCTGACTCAGCGCCTCGGAAGAGACCCTGAAAAGGCGAAGAAAGAAGCCCTTGAGTCGGCGCAGGGAATGCCTGCGTACTTCCCGACTCGGGGATTAACCGCACAAATATAAGGAGTAACCCAAAATGGCTGGTGGATTTGAATTCAGCAGACGCAAGTCGGGTAAAGCGCCGGTGCTTTATGCCGAGAGGGGAAAAGCCTCGACAGGCTTCAAACCCAAGGATGCTCTTATCTTTACTGAGGGGCAGCTTGATAGAGCCGTAGCCGCCAGCAAGGTAATGGGTATTCTCAATTCCCGCGTGGCTCGCGCAGACGAGATGCGCAAACCGGCAACCAATCCGGAAAACACAACTGCTGCATGTGAATTTATTCAATATATGCACGCGATGGGCGGTGACGCTGTTTTCAAAACTTCCCTTACCGGCGAAGGTTTGGAGATTGACTCAGACGCTTGCTCAGAAGCCGGGACTACAACCACGGCGAAATTCTTGAGTGGTGCATCGGCGGGTGATTTCGACGGCGGTGTGATTTATTTTCACGACACCGACACTCACCACGCCATCACAAATGATGCCGAAGCCGGTGGCACTCACACTGTCACTTTCTCGCCCGCGAGAGACACGGCTCCGTCGGTCGCGACGGTTATCTCCATCCTGCCGAAAGGCATCGGCTCGAGCGCCATCAAGCTCTCCTCGGTTGAGGCAGCTCAAGGTATTGACCCGAAAATCGCTGGCGCGTCCGGCGGTCACGCTCGTATCGAAGGCTACAACCTCAATCCGAAAGAGTTTTGGGTTGAAGTTTCTTTCCCTGATGTTGAATAAGGAGTTTCAAAATGTCAGCAGGCACAATCACTATCCAAGATTGGCTGGAACAGTCCGAAAAAACCCTATTCAAGAATTTCACCGCCGGTCTGGAAGAACAAACCGACTGGAAGAAAGCGTTCATCGAGGTCAAATCGAAAAAACGCCGCGAGGAAATGCTTGAGTACGCGATGCCTGGTCCGGTCGTAAAAACCCCTGAAGGTGCGCCTTATGTTCGCCTTCAGACCGAAAAGGTCCGACTCGCGTCGGTCGTGCATGACGACTTCACTGGTGAGGAGCGCATCTCCCACCAAATGAAGCGCGACAACATGTATGAGGAAATGGAAAAGAAATCATGGGGTCTGGCTGAATCCGTTCAGCGCAAGCTCAATGAAGACGCTGCAAGTCTGATTTACAACGGGTTCTTGCAGACCAAATCTCCGGACGGTGGCGCATGGTTCGGCGAGCACAGCCTCGCCAAAGCCCCTGGTAAGACCTACTCGAACCTGATTACAGGCGCGTTCGGCTCCGATACGTTGAACGATATCGAAGTCAACTTGCTCGAAACCAGAAACGAGAGAAATGGTCTTTGCCCGATGGGCAACGGAAAGCGCTTGCGTGTATTCGTACCGCCCAAACTGCGCCGCAGAGCCAAACAGCTCTCGATGACAGGGCAATACGAAGCTGGCAAGCAAGACTTCGATATCAACGTATTCGACTACGACCCGATTTGTTTGCCTTTCTTGGCGAACGCTCCGGACGAGTATAAGAATACTCAGTTCTACGCTTGCGACCCAACCCAGATTCAGACCTATTTCTTCTTGAGAGAAGGTCCAATCTTCAAGATGTATATCGACGAGGACACCGATGACATTGTCATCAAGGTACGCATTGCGTACTCATTCCTGGTCGCCTCTTGGAGAGGCTGGGTAGGCTGCAAAGGCGCGTAATCGCTTTTCACCGTAAAGGAGTGAAAGAATGTTGAAAAGACTTTCCCCGATGCTGGTGGTAGCGCAGGTGGTGGCAATGCTGTTGGCTTTTACGCCGATGGCATTCGCCGCTACCGAGACTTCCCACTCGTATAGCAATCAGGCTATCTACGGAAACCTGAGTGTAAGCGGGACAACTTCGCTAACCGGCGCACTGACACTGGGCACCCCGCTCGCGGGCTCCAATGTCACGAATGCCGCAAGGCGTTTCCGTATAACGGTACCCCTGTCGCCCGTAACTGGCGCAGCGGCTGACTCCACTACTTACAGGGCTCTCATCCCTGTGGGTAGAGCTTGCACCGTAACCGGTGTCAGCTTTGTGGCTCAGGTCCCTCCGGTTGGTGGCACTGACACACTGAAGGCGCTCAAGGGCGGCTCGTCTGGCAATACAATGCTGAACGCTGCATCTATTAATGCGACCGCTTTGGTGGCAAACACCACAACCAATGCGACCCTGACCTCGACCGCTGCTGATTTGGCTATCCCGGCGACCACTCCTATTTATTTGGAGTACGCACAGGGCTCGGCTGGGACGGATGCGATTGGCGTCTTTGGTTCTGTTGAAGTGCAGGTAACGGACTACTAATGCTCTACGGCGAATTTTGTGACAGAACTCTTGAGTTTCACGGTCAGCAGGCGATACCGCCTCAGAACTTTGGGACTGACAATGAAACGAAGTATCAAAGACAGATGCGTCGTTTCTTTGAGTTCTGTCACGAAGCCGTTTTGAGCCGAATGAATGAGCCGTGGATGCAGCGGCGCTTTCAATTACCACTGTCCGCCGGAGTCGCCGAGTATGACCTGGATGACACAGCGGCAGTCGAGAACCTTGTGCCCTTTTCAATCATCTTGCTCGGCACGGACTCGCCTGGCAGGATGAAAGCGTATCCAGGCGGCTATAATGCCTGGCGTCGAATCTATACAGATGACTCCCTTGTTTCGACCGCGCAGCCATGCTGGTGGCTCGAAGTCCCAACGGATTCCGCCTCCGCGGTGCGCACGAAGCGGGTTCGCTTTGACCCCATCCCGGACGCCGCCTACGTCTGCGAGTATCAGTGCAAAATCAACGTGCCGACACCGCAAAACCGCGAGGACATCCTGGTCTTCCCTGACGACTACATCTTCGCATTACAAGCCGCGGCGGGGACCTTGCTTGAGTGGTCGCTAAAGGGTGGTGTCACCGATGGTACTATCTACGAGCTTGCCAAGCAGGCTGTCGACTCTGTTAAGCAGTGGTCGACCGGACCATCGGAGCGCAAGCCGGGCGTCCGGATGGACGTTAGAATTGCCGGTCGCACCCCTCGGCGGGGCTATGGCACCAACACGGTTGGGCGCCAAGGGTGGTATTAAATGCCACCACTAAC
>JADLAP010000218.1 GCA_020848195.1 Phycisphaeraceae bacterium | reverse complement strand
CCGATTGCAGCCGATCGGTCTCCTGAGCCGGACGATCGCGCTGGCGGCGGAACACGGACGGTTCGACAGGCCTCTGGGCATACGCGGCAACGACGAGATCAGCCGCATGGCGCAGGCGTTCGACCATATGGCGGGCACGATCACCCGGCAGGTGAATGATCTTCAGGACGCCAGGCGAGCGGCGGAGCAGGCGGACAAGGCCAAATCGCGGTTCCTCTCCCATATGAGCCATGAAATCCGCACGCCGATGACGAGCATTCTCGGCTTCACCGATCTGATCGCACAGGACAATCAGGATGCCGGGCAGCGCCGGCAATGGGTGGGCGCGATCCGCCGCAACGGCGAACGGCTGCTCCAACTGGTCAGTGATGTGCTGGACCTGACGCAGATCGAAACCGGCGGCATCGAGATGCTCGTTGCGTCCTGCGATCCAACCCGGTTGGTGGAGGACATCATCACCGAACTGTTGCCCAAAGCCGTCGGCAAGGGACTGGCGCTTCGTCTGCGACATCGCGGGTCCATGCCGGAGTCGATCATGACCGATCCGGCTCGACTCCAGCAAATCCTGCGAGGCCTGGTCGACAACGGCATCAAATTCACCGAACAGGGCAAGGTGGAAGTGCAGATGGCATTTCATGCCGCTCCCGCCGCGCGACTGCAATTCTGGGTGCGCGACACCGGTCCGGGCATGACCACGGACCAACTGGCCAGCATTTTCCAGCCGTTCCGTCAGGCCGATGAATCCATGACCCGCAGGTACGGCGGCTGCGGCGTGGAACTGGTGCTCTCCCAGCACATCGCCCATCGGCTGGGCGGCCACATCATCGCCGCCAGCTATCCCGGCGAAGGCTCGATTTTCAGCCTGATCCTGCCGGTGTCGGTGCCGGCGCAGGCGATGCCTGCCGCCGAACCCAAGCCGTGCCATTGCGGCGCAGCGCCGAGCAAGCCGGAGTCCGCCGCCGTTTCGGCCGACAAGCCGCTGGCCGGCGCGCGGGTGCTGCTCGCGGAGGACGGCCCGGACAATCAGCGACTGGTCAGCTACGTCCTTCGCAAGCACGGCGCGGAGGTCATCGTCGTGGACAACGGCAAGGATGCGGTCGACCGCGCGCTGCAGGCCGCCGCCTCGCACAGGCTGTTTCACCTGATCCTGATGGACATGCAGATGCCCGTGATGGACGGCTACGAAGCAACGCGAACGTTGCGTCAGGCCGGCTACCTCTGTCCGATCGTCGCGCTGACCGCGCACGCGCTCGATTCCGATCGCCAGCAGTGTCTCGACGCCGGCTGCGACGAATTCGCCACGAAGCCGATCCGCACGACGGAGCTGGTTCGCATCGGGACGCACTACTACCGAACCGCATCGGCGACGACGGATTCGGCGCATGCGGTGGCGTGAAAGCCAATCGGCTTCGCCGGCCTCACAGCATGATGTCTGACGGGCAGGGGTCGTAGCGCGGATGCGGCACGCGAGGCACGCGGATGCCGCCGGTGAGGTACAGCGACGCCGGTTTGTCGCAATCGAGCCGGATCACGGGATAGAGCGGCTTGGGGGACCGGCTGGGCAGGCCGCGGATCGTCAGCTTGTCGCCGTCCTGGCGGAACTTCAGCCCCTTGGGCTTCTCGCCCAGCAGCGTCGCCTGTTCCACGTTGCATTCCAGCCCCGCAAGCGTCAGTTCCCGGCCGGGCCAGTGGCGAACCATCAGGTACATCCGGTTGCCCTTGACCGTCATCGAGAAGACGGTGCTGAAGTCCGCGCGATGGTGCGGCTCGCGCTTCTGCAGGTCCATCGTGCAGAGTTCCGTGTCGTACACCGCTTCGCCGTACACCTGCAGCCACCGGCCGACTTCCTCGAGGATTTTGACGGAGGGTTCCGGCACGGAGCCGTCGCCGCGCGGGCCGATGTTCAGCAGCAGATTGCCCTGCCCCTGGGCCACGGTGACGAGCATGTCGAGGACCGTCGAGGCCGGTTTCCAGAAGTGGTCGCCGGCGTTGTAGCCCCAGTTGGTGTTGAGCGTCATGCAGGCTTCCCAGGGCCGCCAGGGATTTGGCGCACTGAGATGCCCCTCCGGCGTGGCGAAATCGCCCGGCAAGCCGTTGCGCCCGTTGAACAGAATGTTCGGCTGAATCGCCCGGACCATCTTGTTCATTTCCTCGCCGCGCCAGCCCTCGGCGTTGAACGGCCACCAGCCGTCGTACCACATCACGTCGAACGGCTTGTACTTCTCGTTGAGTTCCTTGAGCCGGGCGAACGTGTTGGCGATGAAGGTTTCGTAGTCCGCCTTGTTTTCCAGGGCCGCCACAGCGTCCGGCTGGTCCATCCAGTTGTTGAGCGTGTGATACAGCGCGATTTTCAGGCCACGCTTCCGCGCAGCCGCCATCGTCTCCGCCACCAGATCACGCTTCGCCGCCGTCTTCGTCGTGCAGAAATCGGAAAGCTGCGTGTCGTACAGACGGAAACCCTCGTGGTGCATCGTCGTCAGACAGATGTAGCGCATGCCCGCTCGCACCGCCAGATCGCAGATGGCGTCGGCGTTGAACTGCTCGGCGGTGAACCGGTCCGCCAGCGTGCGGTACTCCGCCAGGGGAATCTGTTCCCGGTTGAGTACCCATTCGCCCCGGCCCAACATGCTGTACAGCCCGAAATGCACGAACAAGCCGTAACGCAGATCGGCATACCAACGATTGTCCACAGCCGCAGTTTCAGACACGCTCATCGAAGCAACTCCTTGAGAAAAAACATCACCTAAGCCTGCCATGCTACCACGATTGCCAGCCGGCGGGGCATCGGGCAAGGCAGGAAGGCAGTTCTTCCGCGGAGTCATCGTCGTGCGTCCGGACCGGGCGCGGACAGCCAATTTCACAAATTGCACGAAAAAGTCTTGACAAGCCGGATACGGCTCAAGAGAATGATGTTTATTGCACGATCAATAGTCATGGTGATAAGATTTGAATGGTGATATTTTGCAAACATGAAATTTATGTATTGCACGTGTGATTCTGGAGAGGGAGTTCGGTGATGAGCGTCAGTATCCGTGACATCGCCAGGTACGTGGGGGTTTCCCATCAGGTCGTCAGCAAAGTGCTCAACGGCGGACGCAGCACCGTCGGAGCCGGGGCGGAGACCCGGAAAAAGATCGAGGAGGCGGCCCGGACGCTGGGCTATCGGCCATCCGCGGCCGGTCAGGCTCTGCGTCAAGGCTCCCTCCGTTCCGTCGGCCTGCTCATGGGCGCCATGACGTCCCATCTGCCTCAGACCCTCGTCGAATCCATCACGCAGACCTTGGCGCGTCAGGGCTACACCTGTCTCGTGGTTTTTGCCGAGTCCTTCGCCATCGACTCCTTGCTCGTCAATCCCTTGCTCAGCAGCCGGCGGGTCGACGCCTTGCTCATCTCCGCGCCCTCCGGCGCGCCGTCGAGTCTTGCCGGCCTGACCGAACGGCTTCGCCTGCCCATGATCTGGCTCGACGAATGGCTTTCCCATGATGCCGTGCATGTGGACGAAGCCGACGCCACCGAGCAACTCGTCAGCCATCTGGCCCGCATCGGCCGAAAAAGCGTGATGTTTCTCGACTACAGCAGCGAGGCGGGCGATCCGGCTCCCTACCTCGCGCAGCGGCTCAAGGGTTTCCATGAAGCCGTGGTCAGGCACGGTCTGATCGGCCGCATCTGGCGAAAGGGCAATGTGCCACGCTCCGATCGCTTCCAGGCCACCGCGGCATGGCTCAAGGCGGACGATCGACCGCAGTCCGTGATCTGCTCCTCCCTCTCCGCCGCCCAGGCGGTCATGTGTGCCGCCCTGCATCTGGGCCTTCGCATACCGCACGATCTGGCGATCGCCTCCTACTCCGGCGGCGATGAACACCTGGCCATGCTGCCGGGCATCACCTCCATGATCCGGCCGAACATCGAGCTGGGCGCCGCCGCCGCCGACATGGCCGTCGAACGTGCCCGCGACCCGATGAAACCCTCCGTCTCCCGAAGTCTGGCGTTCAAATTGGATGTGCGAGGCTCCACCGACCCTCAGTT
>JADLAP010000217.1 GCA_020848195.1 Phycisphaeraceae bacterium | reverse complement strand
GCACACAGCTTTACGATTTGATCCGCCCGTGATCCCTGAATGATCCGGATCATTTGCTTCCGCGGCGAAAAAGCGGCTATTTCCCGATGAATTCGCAGCTTTTCCGCTTGATCTTTTCTTGGGTCAAGTGTTACGTTTCAGACGTCGCCGGTGCGTAAATCGGCGCGAAAATGGGGCATTTTCATGGCGCCATCACCGTTTTCATCACTGACTTGACCTTTCATCGGCTGTGTTGGACCTTCGGTCATTGGGTTCCGGCAAGCCTTGAAGGGCCATAGGCGTTCGCCCTGACTCCTCTGGCCCACCGGGGAATAATCCATGGGGGCTACAGGTTGGCTTGAACGTGGACAGTCGCATGTTCCGACAGTTGCTCGTCGGCGAAATGGAGGCCGTGCATCGCATGGCGTTCCATCTGTCCCGCCGCGCCGAGGACGCGGCGGAGCTGACGCAGGAGACGATGACCCGCGCGCTGGCGGCGGAAAAGGGCTTTCAGTTGCGCGAAGGCGGCATTCGGCCGTGGCTGTTCAAGATTCTGCACAACGCTTTCTACACCCGTCTGGGCAAAGTGCAGCGCTCGCCGAGTCTGATGGAAGACCTGCGGTACGAGGCGGCCGGGGAGGAACTCGACAGCCCCGCCCCCTGCTGGGACCTGGCTTCGCTGGACTGGGAACAGGTCGATGACCGGCTGAAAAAGGCGATCGACGACCTGCCCACGCACTACCGCGAGGTGCTGCTGCTCTGGGCGGTGGAAGGCCTGAAATATCGGGAGATCGCCGAGGTGTTGGGCGTGGCCCTGGGCACGGTGATGAGCCGGCTCTACCGGGCGCGGACGATCCTGTCCGAGCAACTGGCCCCCTTGGCGCAGGAACACGGCATCTCGGTGGAAACGTAAACACGATGGCGCAGCCGATGAACGAAAAAGAAGCCAAAAGGTACCTGGCCGCCTTCGCCGACGGGGAGCTTGATATCGAGCAGAACCTGCGGGTGCTGGCGTACGTGAACATGGACCGGGCAGCCGCGACGCGCGTGGCGCATCAACAGCAACTGCGGGAATGGACCGGGCGGGCCATGCGGGAGATGACCCCGGCCATGCCGGCGTGGCTGGTCGAACAACTGGGGCGGATCGGGGAGAGCGATGCCGCAGACCCGGGATATCCGCGGGATGTGCCGCGATCATCCTCCGGCGTCCAGGAGCAGAATGACACCCCCCCAGGCAACTTTCCGTTGGACTACTTCTTCCGGGGCCGGGGGTGGAGCCGGGGGTGGGCGGTGGCGGCGGTGCTGGCGCTGTGTGCGCTGACCATCTTCGCCAGCTACCTGCGCAGTCCGGGGGTGTTTCATCCCATCAACACCACGACAAGCACCACACTGGTCTCCGACAGCCTGGTCGAGGCGATGATCCAGCGTCACCGGGCCTGCATCGAATCGCTGGATCGGCTGCACAGCTATCCGGACGGCAATCCGCTGACCATCGAGGATGCCTCGTTGCGCATCGGCGAGGAGCTGGGTCGCCCGGTGTACGCGAACATGGCGTTGGACGGCGCGGGGTATCAGTTCGTCAAAGCCGGCCCGTGCAGCCTTCCCGGCCCCCATGCCGCGCACGTGATGTACCGCGGCGGCGATGCCCGCACCGGCTCCCTGAGCCTGTGGATGTGTGCCGATGATCGTCCCTGGCCGCTGTCGGACGACCAGCCGGTGACGGTGCGGGGCGAAGGTTCGCCGCATCCGATTCTCGCCTGGCGGCATCAGGGCATGTTGTATTTCCTCGTGGGCGATTCCTATCCCGGCGTCCAGCGAGCCTATCAGGCCCTGTGCGCGGGATGCTCGTGAAGTCCAGGACAGCGGCGAAGACGCCGCAGCTAGAAAAAGTCAGGCGAGTGAAGACGCCGCGGCGAGAAACAGTCGGGACCACTTCCGCAGGCCGCTCCCGGGGGCCTGTTTCGGGGGATTTTCTTCATTCATTCTGGCGTTACGGTGGGGTAAGCCTGCCGCTGCGTCCATCCGCGGCGGGTCGTGTGGTTGTCACGGGAACGTGCGTTCGTGCTGAACGAAACGAAAGGGCAAATCGTATAGACTGATAAGACTCCACGTGGGGGGGCTGGTTATTGCAACCGCCGAATGACCCGAGTGTATGGATGAGTAAGAAGCAAGCCAAGCCGGACGGTCAGGGACGGGGGCCTGGGCCGGGCGAGCCGGATGACGCGGAACTTGCGCGTCGGACGGCTTCGGGCGACCGTCAGGCGGCCGGGATGCTGATTGGTCGGTATCAGGCGCCGGTGCGCGGGTTTCTGCTTCGGATGTGCGGCCGGGCCGATCTGGCGGACGATTTGGCGCAGGAGACCTTTTTACGGTTGCTCCACCATGCGGATCGGTATGACCCGCAGTACAAGATGATCACATGGCTGCTGACGATCGCCCGGCGATTGTGGTTGAACAAGCTGCGTCAGGCCGATCGACAGATGGATGGAATCGACATGGGCGCCATGACCTCGCGTCGGATGGATCCGGCCGAGACGGTGGCGTTGGAGGATCAGGCCCGACGAACCCGTGAGGTGTTGGATCGGGCCGTCGCGCAATTGACCGAAACGCAGCGCACGGCCGTGCTGCTGTTTCACAACCAGGAGCTGAGCATCAGCGAGATCGCCCAGGTGATGCGGATGCCGGAGGGCACGGTGAAAAGCCATCTGCATCGGGGCCGCACCGCGCTGCGGAAGATTCTGGGTCCGCAGTTGGAGGCTACCGAGCCATGACCCGCCAGGAACTGGACAAGCTGTGGGAAGCGTGCCGCGACGGCCGGATCACGCCGGAAGAGCAACGCCGGCTGGATGAACATCTGGCTGAGCGCGAAGCCGATGCGTTGCTGTTCACCGCCGAGACGCAGTGGCTCTCGGCGTTGAAGGATGTCCCGGCCCCGGCGACGGGACAGGCCGCCGTCGCCGCCGCCGATGACGCCGCGCGGTTCGCCCGTGACGTGCTCGATCAGTGGCAGGATGACAAGCCCGGCATCCTCGCCCGCATCAACTGGCGCACCGCCATTTTCTCCGGCGGTTGGGCCGCCGCCGCCGCCGTCATCGCCGTTGTCATGTGGGTCAATCAACCCCCGGCTAGCGATAACGAGGCAACTTCCCAGTCTCCTGTCGCCATGAACGACTTCTCCGGTGAACACCCGTTGACCGTGCTGGTGCAGGAAGTCTCCGGCGGCTTGCGCGAGCGCGACCTGATCCCCTCGCCCGCGTTCTATCCCCCGCCCTCCGTCACCCGACAGACACCGGTCATTGATCTGGACAATCTGGCCGACCGCATGGGATTGCCCCTGGTCCGGCCGGTCTCGGCGACGATGGAGGACCGTTAGCCCATGCGGTCCTCCCTGGTTTACCTCGTTGCCCTGCTGGCTGGTTCGACGGGTTGGGCTCAGACGCTTCCCTCCCCGCCCGCCGCCGCGCCGGCTCCCAACGCCGCGCCCGCCGCGGCCGGCGATGAGCCTGATGATGCCGCGCAACTGGTGTCGTCCCGCACGCAGGTGTTCATCCAGGTCAGCCGCGCCGCCCACTGGCGCCAGGCCCTCGAACGCCTCCGCGCCGACACGCTCACCCATGACCTGCTCGTCAGCCCGCGCATGGACAACTCCTGGGTCCAGCTACAGACCATGCTCAACCTCACGGGCGATGAACTGTTCGATCGCATGTTCGGCCGGCAGGTCGCCGTCGCCGTCTACCCCGGCTCGACGGATCACCTCGTCGCCATGTTCTGCAGGATTGATCCCTCCGACGGCCGGATGCTCGTCGAACGCGCTCAACTCCAGCGTTCCCAGCGACTGGCCCCCGTTCAGGGCTTCACCTTCTATCGCACCGTCGAACGCGGCGGCGCCCGCGTGGGCCTGCGATCCTCCTGGATGATCGTCAGCCAGCCCCGGCGCGGAGGCCTGATCGCGCAACTGCTCGACAAAACCGAGGGCCAGTCGCTCGCCGAGGACCCCGTCTATCGCCAGTGGCAGGCCCACATGCCCCACGACGCCGCCATCCGCGCTTTTGTCCATCGTGAACCCGATCAGGTTCATATCGCCTGGGTTCACTGCCTCGAACGCACCGTCACCATCCACTACCGCGGCCAAGCTCCCGCACTCACCGCCTGGCTCTGCAAGTGGGATATCCCCGACCAGCCCGTCCACCCGCCCTTGCCCGCCTCGGTCTACGCCGTCGCGGAACTCCATGCCATCGATCACGATCCCAGCCACTACCAGACCGATGCCCTCGACCAGTTCCTGGCTCCGAAAAATTTCCGCCAGGATGTCCTGCCCCGGCTCGATTCCCCCCTCGTCTTCTTCTCCGCCGCCCCCGGCCCCGGAAGCAGTAACTCCGTTGCGGAGGAAGATCACGGACGTCAAGGGATCAGCGAAGCGAATCCCCCGGATGCTTCCGCCGAAAATCCCGCTTCGCCCGAGGAACACCCCGCCTCCGCCCCCGCGGAAGACAATGTCCAGCCGCTCCACGTTCCCGTGCTCGGCTTCTGCTTCCGCCTGCGCGATCGCTCCCTCGCGGACGATCTGGACCGATGGATCACCACCGGCCTGCTCGCGGTGAATCTCAATCCGAACAACGACGAATCGACCGCTCCCGTCATCACCGTGCAGACGCGAAATCGTCCGGATGGCTTCTACCGTCTGGCGGACATCGGCCATGTGCTGGCAGACCGCACCGGCAAACAGGTGTTCCAGCACGCCGAACTGGTCTTCGGCCGCATCCGCCAGTGGTACTTCATCTGCAGCAGCGAAACCTTCTTCAACCAGTGCGATCAGGTCGCCGCCGGCACGCAGACGATCTCCCCGCTGCTGGCCGGTATGGACAACCCGGACGACGGTCCCGCCGATGCCGCGGCCCCAGCCACGCGACGACCGCTGGTCTCCGTGGTGGTGCAAACGACCCCGGTGGCCGCACAACTCCGGCAATGGCTCGAACACGAAGAACGCCGCATCGCCGTCACCGGATATGAAATGGACCAGTTGCTCAGGCCGTCGCCCTACACCCGGTGGGTTCGCGCATCCGCCAATCTCTGTGGCACGCTCGACCAGTGCCGCGGCTTGTCGATGCGACTCTGGGCCGACGAACAGAACATCCTGCATGGCCGGATCCGTTTTATTGCCGCCGACGCCACCGCGCCGACGCCCGCTTGCGCCGCGACGACACAGCCCTGACGCCGATCACCGGCTGTTGTTCCAGTCGTGAGGCCGCGGATGGCGGTTTGCCCCGTCCCTGTCGCTCCTTGACATTCAGTGTTTGCCCATCGACGATGCTCAGCGCAATCGTCCCAACCCGGTGGGGTGGCGGAGCGGTTGATCGCACCGGTCTTGAAAACCGGCGTCGGCCTCGTGCCGACCGTGGGTTCGAATCCCACCCCCACCGCTTGGTATAGAAACCGCCCCTCAAGTTTCATCTTGAGGGGCTTTTTCGTTGAAATCTAACATCTTTGGGGTGATCGCACCAAGTTCAACGATGCGAGATGTTTTCGCTCCTCAATCTGCGGATTGACGCATCTCATTGTTTTGGAAGTGGTTAGCGAGTTCAAATCCCGTCGTCCGTTTGAACGCAGCCGTTCACAATCGCAGGGGTCAGATCGAACCCGAATAGGCGTGCAACGTTTTCGTCGATAGATCGCTTCAAGTCTGCTCGACTTTCTTCGGCGGTTGAGTTCATCAATGGACGAACTTGATCCGCGATTTCGGCTTGGGTCGGAGGTGGTGGGATGCCGTATGAACGGACTGTAGCCACAGCGGCCGAGTTTGATCGTACCAGTTCGACGGTTCGTTGACCCAATCGGTCAACGGCCGACCCGAGTCAGGGAGCGTGTTCATCTCAAATCTCTCGGAAATGGCGTAACGAAATGAGGAAATACACGCGAACGGAAAATTCACAGGATGCAGATGCACTTGCCAATATTCTCGGCGACGCCGACTTCTTCGGCGATGGCGCGGGATTCCATGCACAACGCCACCGTCAGCTCGGGCTGAAAGCGGCGGATCGTGTCGCGCATGAACGCGTAGAGTTCGGCCCGCAATTCATGCGAATAGCGAGTTCGGCCATCGTCCGGACCGTCATTCACGATCGTAAGCGATTTGACGATGGCGTTGTCTTCGCCCAACTTCTCGTGCGTCACGTTCAAGGCGGGGCCGTAGCTGCAAACGCCGCCCAAAGTGATCCGATCCACTTTCACTTTGGTCAGCAGCTTTTCAAGCAAATCGCCATACGCCTCGCGCCAGTTTGGTATTGGGACAATCGGCATCAACATGACGCGAATTGGATAGCCCGCGATCGCGCACTTTCGCATGGCGTCAATGCGGTCTTCGATCGACGGCGTGACAACCTCGTAATCTCGGCGAACTTCCGGTGGATTCAAACTCCAGCACAGGACGGTATGTCCCCGGTGGTCGAGGTCGAGCACGTTCTCAAAATCGGCACTCTTGGAAAGGACGCGAAGCCGAGCATACGGATGATCGGCGAAGAACGGAATCATCACGCGTGAATAGCCCGTTAGCGGATCGAGGGCCATGCCGTCTTGGAGCTTGCCGAGATAGAACGCTTCCGGTCGGCCGATCTTTCGAGCCTGTTTGTCTACCTGGGCAAGGATTTCGTCCAGGTTCATGAACACTTTGACGGTGGGCGAAAACCGAATTCCCTGCGTTCCAGCCAAATAGCAGTAGGAACAACCGTAGGGACAGTATCCGTAGGGTGAGAAGTGCCAGAAGTTGGGACATGTGTTGCCCTCCTCGTCCGAGCGGCCTAGAGCGCTCTTGTGTTCAGCGAGGACGAGTGTTCGCCGGCCTTCGTAATGCAACTGCAGCGGATCGGCGATCCCCAAATCGATCTTGTTGTGGGCCGTGCCCAACTGCTCTTCGACAGCCGCTTGAGGATAGGCGGAGCAAATGCGTTCGGCCAGAGCCTGCCTCTGAGGGGTGGAAACGCTGCCCTTGGCGAAAATGATCCTCTGCGGCCGAAATAGTTTCGCCGGTCGTGGGCGGTAGCTGATTTCGTGTTCGTCGATGTCGAAAAGAGTGGGTTGGGACACGGTTGTCATTAGCTCGCCCTCGCAGCCAATACACTCTCCCTATCATGCTGTACGAGTGATCACATCGCAAGCTCGGTTGCGAAGCATTTTTTCTTTTGGTTCATCCGACAAGTGCGTAGGTAGCTTCATGGATGGCATATATCTTCCGTTTGAAGAAGTCGAGATCGCGGTAGCCGTAGGCTTGTCGTTGCATCGTCTTGATCTTGTTGTTGACGCCTTCCAAGGCGGCGGTGGAGATCGGGTAATCGTGCCAGGCGAGCAGGCCGGCGCGGTGCAGTTGGAGGGTGCGGGCGAACTTCTGGAGCATGGCCACGCCGGAGGCCTGGGCGCGGGCGATCCAGTGGCGGAGGAACCTGGCGGCGGCGCGTTTGCCGGGCTGTTGCCAGAACTGGCGCAGGTCTTCCCTCATGTAGTAGGCGGCGGCCATCCATGATCCCACTGACGCAATCCAACCCGTATTTGCGCGACCCGGAAGCCGTCCGGCGGATGCTGGAGCGCAATGCGTTGGATTCTTCGATGTTCGAGGGGGCCAGAGGGTTGAAGCAATCGGCGGCGCAGCTTCAGCCGGAAGCGCCAAGGCCCAGTGATCGGCGAAGGTCGTCCATGCAGGCGGAATAGCCATAGACCCGTCGCCAACGCTCGTCAATCACTGAACATCACGCCACAGCAAATGCCAGCATTTGCGGGTTGGTCACGCGCTTGGACGCCTTGAGAACCTGCACGCCGACAAGGTTGTTCAGATCGTCGTATTCCAGCACGACGGCCGGGTCTGCTTTGACGCGACGGACCACTTTTGCGTTGCTCAATTGCAGGCGCAGCGAATCATGTTTGGTGTCGTAGACCATCCGGGCTGCGTTTTCACGGAAGCGCAGCTTGTCCGGCGCGGGAAGAAAATCGGGGATCACCCGCGCTTCCATCGGCTCATCCGTGTATTTGATTCGCCTGCTCATGAGATTTCCGCCTTGACCTGTTCCAAGGGAACATTCCGTTCCCGGCGGCGCTGGCGCAGCACGTGAAGGTCCATATCGTCTTCAAGCCGTTCCAATCGCTCCACGTCTTCAACGGGAACCAGAGCGCACAGAACCTTGCCCCGGCGTTCAATCAGGATGCGTTCGCCATGATCGGCCGCGCGGCTGACGCAAGCGGCCAGCCGGGCGCGGACGGCAGTGATGGGCAGTTTGGTCATGGTCGTCCTATCGGTCCGTGGGACGCTTCATTGTACGCTTGTGGATGTTCTCGAATCTCCAGCCGTGTTGATTGCCGATATGATGTTCAGCGAGAAATGATGTTGTTTATGGTTCCGCTCACTCAATCCAACCCGTATTTGCGCGACCCGGAAGCTGTCCGACGGATGCTGGAGCGCAATGCGTTGGATTCTTCGATGTTTGAGGGAGCCAGGGGCCTTAAGCCGCGTAAGCCATCTCAACGAGCCGCCAGCGCCCGACGCAAAGCATCGACGAAGAAGGCTGCCAAAGGTTCATAATCCTTGACGTATCCCCGTTGCACGGCATGAATGTACGCCTTTTTCCGCAGCCGCGATCCTCGCCCGGTCAGGTTGTACCGTGGGCTGGGGTAATCGGCCTGCATGGCCATCAAGTCGGACAGCCAGCGTGCCAATCTTCCATTGCCATCGCGGAAGGGGTGGATCAGAAGCAAGTCGGCATGGACTACGGCGAT
This sequence comes from Phycisphaeraceae bacterium, assembly GCA_020848195.1. Lineage (GTDB taxonomy): Bacteria > Planctomycetota > Phycisphaerae > Phycisphaerales > Phycisphaeraceae > JADLAP01. The sequence continues at coordinate 3,609 of JADLAP010000217.1, read as the reverse complement.
CTTTCGGGCTACGTCTTCCATGCGGGCGGAGTTTGCCAATTTGCTGCTTCCCCGGCAGGGCGTGAATTGTCGAAACGGACCAGTGGACAACGCATTCATGCTGCCTGCAATGAACATGGAAGGCGGCCAGCGAAAGCCGTTCTTGGCCATTTCGACGGTTCGGTAGCGGCCAGCCCATGGATACAACCCATCAAGCCAAAGCCGATGCATGCGGCAAAGCATGGAGGACGTGAAACGTGTTCCGGTTGTTACAGAACGCAGAAAAACGTGCTGGGCGCGAAGTAAGGCGTGGTATTCCGAACGATCCATGCGGCGCTTGCTGGTGATGCCAAGCTTGTTGCGAAGGACTCGCCCGTGCGAGCCGGGTTGGTGTTCATTTTCGATTCCCGCGCTGGTGCGGTATCGGCTGAACTCAGGCACGGCAACGGTCCATCAGTGAATAACCTCTCTCGAATGCCCGAAGAGCATATGGCTTGTGGTCAACGTGGACCAGCGACATCAGCTTTAAGCTGCCCGGATCATCGCCAGAATGCCTTGCCGGAGGGCGTGGGGCAGGCGGGGCCAGGCTTCGGCGAGGGCGGAGAATTCGGGGTGTTGTTCCAGAAGCAACGCCCAGCAGGACGCCCAGCTTGTTGACGTGATTTCACAAGTGTCTTTATTTACAATACTTGCAGAACCATTGCACCGGTCTTGAAAACCGGCGTCGGCTTCGTGCCGACCGTGGGTTCGAATCCCACCCCCACCGCTTGTTTCGCCCGAAACCCCCCGGAACCCCCGGAATTCGCGGTATTTTCCGTGATTTTCGGGCGTTTTTGTTTTCCTCGCCCGGCCGTCGAGCCACGATCCGGCGCATCAGCGGATCGACTGCCGGCGACGCCAAGGTCATCCTCGCCGCCAGGGCGCTGGCGACGGTCAAATTGTGGTGATTCGACTGCGTCGAAGACGTCGCGGCTGACAAAAATCGGGAGTGCATTCCGTCATAGCTGCGACGTCTTCGACGCAGTCTTCAATGCATCACCTGCATCGCCAGGAGCGTCTGATCGTCGGCGGGCCTTGCGCCGTGTTCGTGGTTGCGCAGCGACTGGAAGATGGTGGAGACGGTGCAGCCGGGGTCGCCGTCGCACTGGCGGGCGGCCTGTTCCACGCCTTCGACGCCGAACATCCGGCCATGCGGGTCGCACGATTCCGTGATGCCGTCGGTGTAGAACACAAGCGTCTGGCCGCGGCGCAGGTCCACGGTCTGCTGCTCGTAGCGTGCGTCGTCGTCGATGCCCAGGGGATAGGAGCCGACGTCGTCGAGGCGGCGAACATCGCCGTCGGGATGTTTGAGGATGGCCGGGGGATGGCCCGCGCGGGCGTAGGTGAGCGTGCGCAGGCGCGGATCGAAGAACGCCAGCAGAGCGGTGACGAAGCTGGACTCGATGCGTTTGGCGCAGAGGTGACGGTTGACGTGTTCGAGCATCTCGCCCGGCCCGCTGGGGCATCGGGGATAGGTGTGGAGGATGGCGTGGACCATGGCGCCAACGGTGGTGGCGGCGGGTCCGTGGCCGGAGGCGTCGGCGATGAGGATGGCCCAGGGCTGGCGGACATCGCAGGGCTTGTCGGCATGGATTTCACGGAACTGGGTGACGTCGTAGAGATCGCCGCCGGCCTGATCGTACGTGTACAGCTCGGCGGCCAGCGACAGGCCGGGGACCTGGGGCAGACGATCGGGCAGCAGGCCGCGTTGGATGCGGGCGATGTGCTCCACTTCGCCGCGGATGCGGTCGTTGGCCTGGCGAAGCTGTTTGGCGGTCAGCACATGGCGTACGGTCCCGCCGACGAGATTGCTGCGAAGCAGGGATTCTTCCACATCATCATCGGTGAAGCCGTCGGGCGGGCGGCGAAGCTGGATGGCCCAGTTGAGCGCCTGGCCCTCGTCGAACAGCGGCGAAGCGAGCAGCGAGCGGTACGGCGAAAGCAGGTTGCCGATGGCGGGATCGTCGGCCAGTTGCAGGTCGTTGATGCGGCGAGGCTGCTCCTGTTGGACGAGATCGCCGAGCAGGCCGCCTTCGTAGGTTTTCAGGCTGCTCCACGTCAGCCACGGATCGAGCTGCTGGTGGAAGCCGTCGAACATGTCGTCGAAGAAGCGGGTGATTTTGAACTGTCCGGGTTTGAGGCCGCGCACGGAAAGGGACAGGTACGCCCGCGGCGAGACCAGTTGCCTCATGCCCTCGGCGTAGACCTTGAGCACTTCCTGCGGATCGCTGGCCTTGCTGAGGCTGCGCACCAGGTCGAGCATGATCCGAAGCCGGGTGGAAACATCGTGATGCATGTCCGACATGATAGGAAGGAATCCGATCAGAGAATGCGCGAAAAAGACAAAGCAACTTGGAGATCATAGGTGCAGCCAAAAACAACGGACACATGAATCCCATAATACATAAGGCGAATGACCATGAACTCCAAAGAACGCATCATGACGGCCCTGCACAAGGGCAAACCGGATCGGCTGCCCGCGGCGGTCCACCAGTGGCAACCCTATCACCTGCAGAAATACATGGGCGGCATCAGCGCGCTGGAAGCCTGTGAACAGTGCGGCCTTGATGCTCAGATCCAGTACTTTGAATCCATGGGCCAGTTCTGGGTCAAAGAAGCCGATTACACCAAATTCAGCACACCCCAATGGCGGGACGATGTGGTGTTCGTCAAGAACGATCCCGACGACCGCGTGGTGCATCACACCATCACCACGCCCGGCGGGGTGCTGACGTACAAGACGGCCGGCGACAGCAAGACCACATGGCTGACGGAATACCTCATCAAGCACGACGACGATGTCGACCTGATCGACAAGTACATGCCGGTTCCGTCGCTGAGCCTGCCGCCGATCACGAAGACGCACGACGCCATCGGCGACCGCGGCATCCTCCGCGGCTTCGTGTGGGGCGATCAGGTCGGCTGCTGGCAGCACGCGGCCTGCCTGTTCGACATCAACGAACTGATCCTGCGGGCCATCGACATGCCGGACTGGGTGCATAGCCTGATGAAGGCGCTACTCAAGAAGAAACTGCGATTCGTGGAATCGATGAAGGGCGCGAAGTTCGACCTGATCGAAACCGGCGGCGGCGCGGCGTCCAGCACCGTCATCTCGCCCACGCTGTTCAAGGAGTTCTGCCTTCCCTACGACAAGCAGATTCACGACGCCCTGCACGACCTGGGCTTCCTGGTGACGTACCACACCTGCGGGGGTACGGCGGGAATCGAAGACCTGATCGTAGCCAACGGGTGCGACGCATCGGAAACCTGCGCGCCCCGGAGCGTGGGCGGCAATCAGGAGCCTTGGGAACTGGCGGCGAAAATCGCCGGCCGGGTGGCGCTGATCGGCGGCGTCGATCAGCACAACGTCGTCACCGACGGCTCGCGGGAACTGATCGAGCAGACGGTGCGGAAGCTGTTCGAGACGGTGGGCCGGGACGGCGGGTATGTGTGCGCGCTGTCGGACCACTTTTTCGAGACGCCGGTGCGGAATCTCAAGTGGTTCGCGGACGCGGCGCGGAATTGCGTGTATTGAAGTTTAGCGGCGCGGCCGCAGGCCCGCCCGGCTCGTTGGACGCCCATCGGGACGGG
>JADLAP010000368.1 GCA_020848195.1 Phycisphaeraceae bacterium | reverse complement strand
CAATCCCCAATCCCCAATCCCCAATCCCCATTTCTTCTATTATCCTAATACGTTGAAAAATTAGTTAATTGATAAATAAATATTTATACTTATTATTTAAACATTCTTATTATTTTACAATGATTGAAAGTGAAAGAACTAGTTCTAAATCTATTCAATTGATAGATATTAAAGAATATTAAGTCTAGAATACTAGAATATTTGAGATTTAGATCTAAATTCAATCTTTGAAGAATTTAGTTTTCTGGTGTATCTTTCTTCATTACTTGTTTTAAAATATAACTTTTTCTTACCAAACAACTCAGAATTGTTGAAGTCAATTTTCTTGAGTTTGTTTTCATTATAATAATTGTCCAGATAACTTTTATCTACGTTTTTCTTTAATTTCCTTTCTTCTTTATATCTTGCAACAAGATCATTCTGTCTAAAAATGTTAATTTCAATAGCAGTACTATCGTTTCTCATTAATTGTGCACTATTTAATGTCTCGCAGGATTTATTTTTTAATCTATTGAAGTTTCTTTGCTGTTCATAGTTGTAATTAAAAGGTTTTAAGCCATTTTTAGTTTGTCTATTTTCTAATCTTTCCTTATTTTCTAAGTATTCTTGATAATTCTTTTTATTTTCTTCTAACTTAATCATAGACACTGTGAGAGAATTTGATCTTTGCTTTTTACTGTTTTGCTCCAAAACATCTAAATCATACTTAATTTTTTGGTCTCGGGTTATTTCTTTTGAAAACACAGCAGCACCATGAAGACTGCTTTCTTGAGCATGTTTAGTTACTTTTACCATTTTAAGACAAGATCTAGGTTCATAATAATTATTCTCATGTCTTTCAACTTTCTTTTTTCCATAAACTTTAATTTCTTTTTGCATGTCTGCTGTTGTATTTTTATCCAACATTTTACTTATACTAAATCCAGTTTGATGCATTTTATTAGAAATGTTCTTATGTGGTCTTTCTTTAGGAGTTTTCATATCTCCTTTTTCTTTTAAATTAGTAACATGAGTAGTACTTTTAAACCTCATTGATTTAGTCATATTTTTAGAACTTATAATCGATTCATTAGGATCTGGTTTCATCGGTTTTGATGTACTTGTAAGTCTTTTATATTTAGGAATAATTTTCAAACCTATTCTTTTGTTCGGAAAATCAATCTGTTCAGATTTTTCTTTGGATGTTTGCCAACCAAACCTTTTCTCTGACATGTTAAATGGCATGTTTCTATACAACGAATTATTAAGATCAAAACTGATATTGCCTATATTTTGATTATTTATATAAGTTAAACCTGATCTATTACTATCTAAAGTTCTTATTGATTTTTTCTTTTTGTATATGTAAGAATCATTATATTTATCCTTTTCCGCACTTGATCTGACTACTACACTAGAGTTTAACGTAGAATTTGAGGAAGAATTTACCACCCTGTGATTTGATTTATTTTCCTTCTTCATTTTTATAATAATAGTAATATCAGTATAACAGTAATAATTAATAATCATACATATATTGTAAGAATTAAATACAAATAAATATGAATTATGTATGCATTATTAAGATCTTTAGATTTTATTTCATTTCTTTTTCTTTTAACTATGATATAAATCACTTAGTAAACCTGTTTGATTTAAGTATTGCAATTCCCTATATCCCCCAATGTATTTTTTATTAATAAATACCTGAGGTACATAATGAGACTTTGTAATATCCATCAAGCAATTAAAGTATTTTTCATTATCCTCTTTAGTAAGATCTAATTCACTATATTTATATTCCTTCTTATTAAGTAAATTTTTAGCATCAACACATGCTGGACATCCTACAGTAGACATAACTGTTATTTTATTTTGAGAAAGATAGTCCATAAGTTCTTTTCTTGAATTTTCGTCACAGTTTGACATTTATATTATTATATTTTTTTTAGTATATACTTTTCTTTTAAATAAAAATAATGATCATGGGGATTGGGGATTGGGGATTGGGGATTGGGGTGT
>JADLAP010000216.1 GCA_020848195.1 Phycisphaeraceae bacterium | reverse complement strand
TTGACCCAAGAAAAGATCAAGCGGAAAAGCTGCGAATTCATCGGGAAATAGCCGCTTTTTCGCCGCGGAAGCAAATGATCCGGATCATTCAGGGATCACGGGCGGATCAAATCGTAAAGCTGTGTGCAGCAGCGACTTGGCTCGACGAGGGTCCGATTTTGATCCCTCAGGGATCATAGGCGGAAAAACGGGATCATCGGGATCAAAATCGATCAAAACAGGCTTCGCGGGGGTGAAAAGCCAAATCTCTCGCCCACCAAACCAGGGCGGTGACGGCATGAGAATTGTCCACCTGTCTTCATCCTGCTTCCGGGGGCCGTCGCTCACGCTTGCGGCTCGTCAAGGCAAAGTCGCTACACTGGACGCCCTTTGTGGATCAGGTAGAATATAGGACTTATTCAGTACGATTTGCTTTTTGGCAGGAGATCGCGCTCATGGCGGTGACCCAACAGCAGGTGATTGACGTGCTGCGGCACGTGGATGATCCGGAACTGCACAAGGACCTGGTGACGTTGAACATGGTCAAGCAGGTCGTCATCGACGGCGGCAAGGTGGACATCACCATCGAGTTGACGACGCCGGCCTGTCCGCTGAAGGAGCAGATCGGCAATGACGTGAGGCGTGCCGTCTCCGCGTTGCCGGGCATCAAGGAAGTGACGGTGCAGTTCACCGCCAACGTGCAGGCAAGCCCCCAGCAGAAAGCCGCGGAAAACAATCCGCTTCCGGGGGTGAGGCACATCATTGCCGTGGGCGCGGGCAAAGGCGGCGTGGGCAAGAGCACCATCGCGGTCAACGTGGCGGTGGGGCTGGCGCGGCAAGGCGCGACGGTGGGCCTGCTCGACGGCGACATCTACGGCCCGTCGCTGCCGACGCTCATGGGTCTCGATGACCTGCACGTCCGCACGCACGGCGACAACATGATCCTGCCGTTCGATGTTCATGGCGTGAAGTGCATGACGATCGGCAAGCTGGTGGAAGCGGAGAAGCCGCTGATCTGGCGTGGGCCGATGGCGCATGGCGCGTTCCGTCAACTGGCGACGCAGACGCAGTGGGGCGAGTTGGATTACCTGGTGATCGACCTGCCGCCGGGCACGGGCGACGTGCCGCTGACGATGGCGCAGCTCTTGCCGCTGACCGGGGCGGTGGTGGTCTGCACGCCGCAGAAGGTGGCGCAGGACGACGCACGTCGCGCGATCCGCATGTTCCAGCAGTTGCAGGTTCCGCTGCTGGGCGTGGTGGAGAACATGAGCTATTTCATCGGCGACGACGGGAAGGAATACGACATCTTCGGCCGGGGCGGCGCGCAGGCGATGGCTGGCCAGATGGACGTGCCCTACCTCGGCGGCGTGCCGATCAACATGCGTCTCCGCGCCAACAGCGACGCCGGCACTCCGACGGCGAACTTCGAGGATGACGCCCAGCTTGCCAGGGAATTGCAAAACGTCGTGGGCAATCTGGCGTCGCAGGTCAGCGTGCTGACGCATGGCGGCACGCCGCTGCAGCCGACGATCAGCGTGAGTTGAAGATACCCCGGTTAGCGGAAGCCCCGCCCCCGGAATCGGGGCTTCCGCTAACCAAAATGCTCCCGATGGATCTTTTGGCGCTACAACGTCGGACCGAACTGCACGTCCACATGGGCGGACGTCTGACGTGGCGCGATCTGCTGGAACTCGGCGCTTCCTGTTACGAACAGATTGACTGGTCGCCCTACCAGGGCGATGAGGATCCGAGCCAACTGTTCCGGCATGCCCTGACGGGCGACGCCAACGCGATCGCGCGGTTCCGCCAGGCATGCGTGATGTCGGATGCGGACGGCGGGGATTTCTCCCGTTTTATCCTACATTTCAGCTTCGGCATCTGCGTCATGCGCCACTATGCCCGCGTGCTCGGACAGCATCGCGATCTTGTGCTCCACCTCACGCGGACGGACAAGACGCAGGGCATGCGATACGTCGAGTACCGGGCCATGCTCGGACTGGATGTCAGCGATCCGGATGGATTTCTGCGGTTTCACACGCTCAATGCCGAGTCGTTGCGCGACGCGTCGGATGAGCGGACGACCTTCCGTTACCTCATCAGTTTGCCTCGTACGATGCCGATGGACAGCTACTCGCTGGTGCGAAGGCTGCTGAGCGAGAGGCCGGACCTTGTGCCCACCATCGTCGGTCTGGACTTCTGCCACGTGGAGGAAGGCCATCCGCCGAAACACATCCGTCCGCTGATGGCGCAGCTTGAGCGCGACAACGCAGCCGATCCCGCGACATCGCTGGGCGTGGTGTATCACGTGGGCGAATCGTTTTTCGACAAGTCGCTGGAAAGTGCCGTCCGCTGGTGCCACGAAGCGGCGACGATGGGCGCACGCCGGCTGGGACACTGCATCGCGCTGGGACTCGATCCCGCCGTCGCCCTGGCGCGACGCGAAGGCGCACATGAAACGGACCTCGTCAACGAGCGGATCGATCAGATCGCGTGGGATCTCCAGCACGCGGCGAAGCTCCGCGAATATGGTGTTTTTGTCGATGAAAACGAGCTGCGACGCGAAGGGCAAGCCTTATTGGAGACGTCCCCCGAAGCCTACGTACAACGTCCCTACATGACGCAACGGATCGAAGACATTCGCCGCAGACAGACCTTCGTGCTCGATGAACTGGCGCGTCTGAATGTCGTCATCGAAACCTGTCCCACGTCCAACCTCCGCATCGGCGGCGTGCCCGATCCCGCGTCGCATCCGATCCATCGCTTCCTCAAGAGCAACGTGCCCCTGGCTGTCGGTGCGGACGATCCCGGCGTCTTCGACGTGACGCTGGCGGACGAACTGGACTGGATCACGCGGCACACGGACTGGACCGCGAAACGATTGGCGAAACGGCTGGGCGACCCGCGACGCTTCGCGCTGGCGCGAGGTGTTTAGCCGCAGATGAACACAGATAAACCTAGCGCGGCATAGCCGCAACCCAAGTGAAAAAGGACGGCTGGCGGTGTTTTTGCTCTACGCTCCGCGGCGAATCCACTGCCGGCGTTGCGGAGTGAAGGTGGCGTGGCTGCCGTGGTGCGAACCTGGAAGCAAGCGGCCGATGGCGCTGGCGTTGACGATGTTCCTGTCGACCTGGGCGCGGCGGCTGTCGTGGAAGCAGACGGCGGAGGCATTCGCGGTGAGCTGGGAAGCGGTGTACCGCGCGGTGGCGGCGGCGGTGGCGTAAGGTCTGGAGCATCGCGACCTCAAGGGCATCGGCGCCATCGGCATCGACGAAGTGGCGTATCGCAAGGGCCATCGCTACGCGACGCTGGTGTACCAACTGGATCAAGGCTGTCGTCGGCTGCTGTATGGGGTGGAGGGCAGGGCGAACGCATGTGGCCTTGTTTCCCTCGCCCTCGCTGGGAACGGGTGAAGGTGATGGTTGGACGGACGTGAGCCAGCACGTCGAATCACAGGCAAAACGTGATTGATCGCCGTACCCTCACCCATCCTCTACCTGAAAGGGATAGGTGCAAAAGCCACGTGCGTTTGCCATGTGGTGGAGGGCCGCAGAGTGAAGAGTCTGCTT
>JADLAP010000215.1 GCA_020848195.1 Phycisphaeraceae bacterium | reverse complement strand
TCGCCAGCCTTTCCACGCTGAGCCGGACAAACTCGCGCGTGTCGAGCATGACGCAGGTTGGCGATTTCAGCGAAGACAGACAGGCATACGCCACCGGCATTTTCTGCTGCCAGAGCATGTTGGCATGCGTGGCTCGCAGGGAGATCAGCGCCTGGATTTTGTGGTTGGCGACGTCCGTCTGCAGCGACTCCAGCGGGTCCGTCCACAAGTCCTCCGGTCGCGGATCCAGATACAACCTTGTCTCCAGTCGCTTCGCCGCCAACTGCTCATGCAGCACGGACATAATCGCCCGTCGCGGCGTGTACTGCGGCTGCTCCAGAAATTCCGTCGGCGCGTAGACGCCCACGCTCCGCAACCGCAGATCACGCTGACCGACAAAGGTTCCTTTGCCGTTGATCCGCACGAGCAGCCCCTCCTTCACCAGCGGCATCAGCGCCTTGTGCACCGTGGGTATGTGCGTGTTCCACATCCGCGCCAGTTGGCGGGTCGATGGCATCTCGGAATGCGGCGGCAGTTGGCCGGAAATGATCAGTTGCCGCAGATGGTCGGCGATCTGCGTGTGCATGACGCGAGGCCGCTCGAACTTCAACTCTTCCAACAACCCTTGGGAAGTTCCTTCGGATGTCTGTTCCTTGACACCGTTCATGCCGTTAGTTTATAATTAACGGTCGTAACAGTCAAGCCCTCATTCATGCCAACCCTCGACAATCCCTCTTCCACCCGGCGGCTTCCAGAGCAGTAAAGGACTGCAAACAAAATGAATACGACAACATTAGTACGTCCCTGGTCTCCCCGGTGCCAGCAGCAACGCAGTACGCTACTGTTCGCCGCGATGCGGGATGCCGCCCGGGACTACTTCGATGAATCCGGCGTCTGCCTGCTGAGCGAAGGCCTGACCGAAGGCGAAGCCCGCCTTGCCGGCAGGTTGAATTGCCAGTTCTTCCTGCGCGAAATCGTGCACTGTGCCATGGCCTACCTGCACGGCAACCCCGATGACGTGGCCATGGGCAATCGCATCCTCGACCAAGCCCGCTTGTCGTCCTGCGACTTCAGCACGACGTGCCTGATCAAAACGGTGCTCAGCGTCGGGCCCCGGCTGACCGCGAAGACTCGCAAAAAGTTGCGGAATCACATCGCAGGCCAACTTACGGAAATCCGCAAGCAGCACAATTCCTTCGTCGGTTGCAACGACAACTTCCCCGCGATGGCGACGTTCATCTTCAGCGTCGGCGGCGAACTGCTGAACAACCGGCAGGCGATGCAGGACGGCTTGGACAATCTCCACAGCCTGGCGGACCAACTCGGCAGGCGCGGATTCATGGGCGAGTACAACAGCCCGACATACAGCGGTGTCACGCTCCATGCGCTCAGCGAAACCGCCTCCCGCGTGAAACATCCCCAGGCCCGACGGCTGGCCAAAGAATTGACCCACCGCGTCTGGCTCGATGTCGCTTCGCACTGGCATCCCGGCATCTCGTTCCATGCCGGCCCCTTCTCCCGCGCGTACCACGCCAACTCCACCGCCTGGGATGGGCTGACCTCCACCGTCATGTGGTTAGCTCTGGGGGATGACATCATCTGCGGCCCGCTCGATCGCGTCTTCGGACCCAATGCCGCCGACAGCCTCGAAACCCGAAGCGGCAATCTGCCTTTCGCCCAGGCGGTCTTCACGGGTTACGCCGGCACTACCTATCGCATCCCCGACGCCATCGGCGAACTGGCTTTGCGCAAGCGATATCCCTTCCGCGTCACCGGAACCACCGAATGCGGCACGTTTCACGACGGCGATTTCAAGCTGCAGGCCAATGGCGCATATGTTCACATTCCCGGCCGATCCGTGGATTACGGCGCTGACGCCTCGACCACCACCACCTTCATGCAGCCCGACTACGCCCTGGGCACCGTCACGAAAACCTTCCTCGGCGGCGGACAGTGCGATGCGTGCTTCGCCATCTGGCGCCGCCGGCACCGCGTGAAACAGTGGAGTGATGTGCGTTCGCTCTTCACGCGATACCTCATCAACGACGCCAGGCCGGAAAATGACGACAACCGCGGTCTGTTGATGCACCGAGGACTGACCTTCACCGTGCAGGATGATGCGCGGGCCCTGGTGCTGATGCACCCTGCGGGAACGCAACGTCAGCAGGTACATACGCTGCGGCTTGCGCTGGTGATGCAGGAACGAACCTCGCCGGTGGATGAGATCTGGTTCGGCGATCGACGACTGCCCGGCCATGACGGGGAATCGGCCACGCCCGACTGGGTGATCCTCCGCGATGGTCCCGTGCTGGTGGCGCTGTATCCGCTGGCCCCGACCGACACCGGCCGCAAGGTGCTGATGCGCAGCGGCCAGGAAAACGGATACCGCGTCATTTCCTTCTACAACCGTCAGGCCGACGAGCCGCGAGACTACGGCATCGAGGAAAGCCAGGTCATTCAAAACGGCTTTGTGTGCGAGATTTCAACGGTTCGCCGCGAAGGCTCGGCCCGTGCGTTTCTGCGGAAACTGCGGCAGGCGGAAATGGTGGATTCCACCATCCTGGAAAGCCGGCGCGTGGCGTACCGACGGGGCGGACGGGAGATGCTGCTCTGGATCGATCCGGCAAGGCAGAGCATCAAGGCCGCGGCCGTGAACAACCGCGCCGTCGGCGGCGAACCGTTGAAAATCGACGGCGTGAACCTCCGCGACGTGCCCCTGCTCGGTCGGGGACCGGCCGGCACTTCGCTGGACTGGCTGACCCGCATCGCGTCGCGCCCCGGCATCCCAGGCCTCGAAGGCGTCGGCGGCCGGCGCGTGGAGGAATGATATGACAACCTGTGTTTCACTCGCGGATCGGCTGGCGGCGATGCGTTGGCCGGCCAAGGCTCATACGCCGTCGTTTCGCGTCGTCGAACAGCCGCGTTTTCTGCTGATTTACGATGCTCATCGTTTCGTGGCCTTGCTGGATCGGGAAACGTTGTACGTCGATCTCCGCGAGTTCTATCCCGACGGCCGGGCCGGCGCGGATGATGAAATCCGCTTTCCGTATCACAACCCCTCCATCCGCGGCGCCACGCTGATGAGCTACTGGCGATTGGACGGCGCGCAACACGTCTGCGCCAGCCGCCATGCCGTGACCGTCGAGGAAACCGGGCTGCGATTGCGCCTGCGCATCGACCAATCCTTCGATCCCGACGAAGCCGGCGAACATGAACTGACGTTCCGCTACGACCCGGCTTTCGGGTGCTATGTCGTGGACACCGTGGCGCACCTCGCCATGCACAGGCCGCATCTCGTCGAACCGGGCAACGCCTGGAGCCGCGGCGTCGGCGAACCCTGGCCCCGCGACGCTACCCTGCGATACACCCTTTTCGCCAACATGAACGGCGGATTGACGTGGTTTCCGCACAATCCGCTGACGCCCAATCTGCCGGGCAACATGGACACGCGCGGCCGGCGTCGCGTGCCTGTCGGCGGGTTTATCGCTTTCGGCTCGCGCGATGCATCCAATCCCGCCCTGGAGATCGTCGCCTGTCACACCGACGCCATCGGCTTTGCCACCTGCGATGCCTTCTATGACGAACATATGTTCGTCGGCTGTCCCACGCCGCTGGACAAAGACGGGAAATATCACTGGTCCATCCACTACCGGACGCTGTCGCTGCCGCGGGAGCTGATGGAGCAGATGAAGCTGGAAGCCGAGATGCTGGAGATGGCGGACGCGCCGGAGCAGGCGAAGTCTTGGCCGTACCTGGACAATCTTCGCGGCGCGGGCCGGCAGGTGCAGCCGTTCGATCAGGCGGTGCCGTTCGTGCCCGGCGAGGTGAATCGCTGCGACCGGGCGATCGATCCACGTCAGGTATTGATCGGGCATTACTGGCCTCTGACGCCGCAGCCGTATGGCGTGATCCAGTGGGATCGCGCCGAAAAGGCGATGTTGCTGCACGGCCACGACGCGAGGGCGAATCTGAACTGTGCGCCAAGGGGGCCAAGCATGATGATGCACCCCGGATGCCGATACCGCTTTTCCGCAAACGTGAAAACCGATCTCGCCGATGGCGCTTCGGCGCAGCTGCAATTGACGCCGTTCCTGTATTCGCCCGGCGAAATCCAAACGCCCAGCCTCAGCGATCCGCTGACCGGACGCGGCGATTGGCGGCATGTGGAAGTCCATGCCGACCACGGTCCTGATCTCGACTATCTCAGTGTCAGTCTGCATCTTCGCGGCGCTGGCCGCGCGTGGTTCACCCATTTGCATCTGGAAGAAATCCCATGAAAACCCTGGAAATGCCCGCAACAAGCACGCATGCCGTTACCGTTGGCCGGGACTATCTGTCTCTCGACGGCAAGCCGTTTTTCAGCTTCGGCGGGGACTTCAACTACACCCGCACGCCACGCCGGCACTGGCGCGATCGCCTGCTGAAAATGAAGGCCGCGGGCATGAACACCGTCACCTTCTACATCACGTGGGGTTACCACGAACCCGTGGAAGGTCACGTCGACTGGTCCGGCGATAAGGACGTCGCCGCGTTCCTCGACATGATCCACGACTGCGGCATGGTTGCCATCACCCGGCACGGCCCGTTCGTTCATGGTGAATGGCGCAATGGCGGTTTGCCTCAATGGCTCATCGACAAACTCACGCCCAGCCGCGTCCGCACCAATGACCCGCAATATCTGGACCTGACCGCCCAATGGTACGAACAGCAGATGCGGATCATCATTCCCCGCCTCTACACGCGCGGCGGGCCGATCGTGATGATGCAACTGGAAAATGAACTCGGCTCCGCGGGCAGCAAGGGCGACGACATCGCGCGAGGCTCGGCCGATCCCGAGGAAAACGCCAGGCATGTGATGTACTACTACAACCTCGTCCGTCAGCACGGCGCGGATGTGCCGATCATCGACATCAGCCACTGGCCAGGCCGGGAAGAGAAAATCGCCCTGCTCGTCGATACCAGCGGCGGCTATCCCTCAGCCTGTTTCAGCAACGAAGGCGAAATCTGGCCGATGAATCCCGCACGATGGGAGAAACACCAGAGGCCGCACATCACCATCGAAACCGGCAGTTCCATGTTCGTCCGCTTTTACGACCTGCCGCCGTACAAGAACACCAGCGGCTATCAAGGCCCCATTCTCGATCCAGCCTGCATCGAAGCCCTGAGTCTCGGACATCTGGCCGAAGGAGCCAGCGGCATCAACTACTACATGGTCACCGACGGCCAGCACTGCGACGGCGGCAACGAACGCATGTTGCCCGAGCGCGACGTCAATTTCCAGTCTCCCATCACCGCCGTCGGCTCCCTGCGCGAGAGCTACCGCTGGCTCAAACGCCTGGGCTGGATGCTCCGCAGCTTTGAACAGGAATTGCTCAAGGCCCAGCCCAACGCCACATGGGCTTCCGCATTCAGCTACGGCAAATCGCACCCCGGCGTCGAACAGTCCGGCGACCTGTTTGAAGGCTATCACCGCGAAAACAGCCCGGTTCCCGCCGATCTCAAGCATGTGGCCAAGGTGGAATCCGTCGGCCGATGCACCAAGGGCCTCAACCTCAGCGAAACCAATTTCCTGTTCATGCGCAATGCGAAAGTCCACGGCACACGCTGGCTCCGCGACATCCGCGTGGAAACCAATGCCCGCGGCATTCCCTGTGAAACCAGCCGGGAATATCCCGCCCGCGTGCAGATGTCGCTGCCACCGCAGCGTAATCGCGTGATGCCGTTTTATGTCCGCATCCAGCCTCGCACATTTCTGGAATATTCCACCGCGCAGCTCCTGGACCGCCGGCCGTTCGGCGATGGCACGCAACTGATCCTCCACGCCGACGCCAACGAAACCTATGAAACCGCGCTGGTTGCAGAACGTACCTGCCCGATCCGCAATCTGGGTCAGTGCCTGCCGCTTTGGGAGAATCCTAACACCGTGTCGCTGATCGGACGGCCCGGCGTGCCCATGACCATCAGCATCCTCGACCTCGATCAGCCCGTTCGCGTCGTTCACCTCGAACGCGAACTGGCGGGCAATGTGTGGGACCTCGACAGTCCACGCGGCCCGGTCGTCGCCATCACCAATCTGTCTCTGCTCGACGGCGGCAAAACGGTACAGGCTCAGCAGTCAGACTACTTTCTGTGGATTCTTGCGCCGACGGAACCGCACATCGCAGGCCTCGCGGGCAACTACGACGAGGCGTTCGGCCTCTATCACGCCAGCGGAAACGTGACCATGCCCGCTCCCACGTTGACCTGGACCAGACATAGGCAAGGCAACATCTGGACCTGGGAAGCCGACGTTGATCCTGAACTGCTGGCCGGCACGCATGATGTGGTGCTGCGGATCAACTACCAGGGCGCCTGTGCCCGGGCATATTTGAATGAAAAGCTCATCAGCGACCACTATTTCGGCCGGTTTCTCGTTTGGGAAGTGGGCTTGCGCGACTGGCTTAAGTCTCCCGGCAAACTGCTGCTGGCATTTGAAGACACGCTGGATGCACAACTCCAGATCGCCCCTGTTATCGAATGGAACTGGAATATCAACTGGTAATGCACGGTGCGATGAAATAGGAATAGCAATATGGTAGATGCGTTGCATATAGTCCGCGGTGGACGAACGGAAGTGGCTGTTGATAGCCAGGGGTCCATCGCGCAAATCAAGGACAACCAGACCGGCCGTATCTACTTTAACGCCACCGAAACGGACCGGCGTCTGTTTCATCTGGTGGTTCCTTCGCCGACATGGCGTAGCCGGCCTGTGATGTCGCATGATTGTGGCAGTCCCGTGGTCGAGAAAACCGCGTCAGGCCTGGTGCTGCAATACGGCGAACTGCACGTGGAGCGTCAGGACAGCGGCATATGCGCCAAGGTTGAGATCACTCCGTCCGCGAGGGGTGATGAAGTCCAGTTGTCTTTGCAGCTATCCAATCAGGGACCGCACACCATCACATCGGTGATCTTCCCCTGGCTGAGCGGCTGGCAAAGTCCGGGCAATCCCGCCAAGGACGTTCTGTTGCCGGGATTGTTCAAGAAACTGACCCTCAACGACTTTCCGCATTGGTTCCTGGCCTGGGGAAACGGCGCGCATGGGCAGGAACATGCGCACGAATATTCCTCCCTTGCAGGCGTGCCATGGATTGATTTCTCGGGGGAACAAGGCGGCGTCGGACTGATCAATTACCAACGCGAGCCTCGTCAGTGCTTCGCATGCGTGAAGAACATGGCGGGACACGATGCAGGTCACAGAATGGCCATGTTCTGGGGCTTCTTCTTCGCCTTCGTGCCGCCGGGCGGGCACTGGGCCAGCCCGACCATGGGCGTTTCCGTGCATGACGGCGATTGGCATCGCACCGCCGACCGCTACCGACAGTGGATTTCGACGTGGCTGAAACCCGCCGATGCGCCGTGGTCGTTCCGCGAATCCATCGGGTCAGAGCATGTGGTGTTCAACAGTTTCGACGGTTCGCCGATCCGTCAGTATGAGCAGTTGCCGCATGTCGCCTCCTACGCCCGCGAGCATGGCGTGCGGGAAATCTGCGTGTGGGACCGCATGTCGCTGGGAACCTACGCGGGCAATTCGCCGGACGAGGATCTTCTCGGATACAGTCCTAGAGATCGACAACGATTGTCGCAGGCTGTTCATCGAGCCGCTGCGGACGGCAGCGAAGTCAGCGCGCTGATCAATTTCCGTCTGGCAAATCCATCCATGAATGCGTTTCATCAGGAAGGCCTCGAAGATGAGATGCAGCGCAACCTGGACGGCACGCCGCGGGTGGAGAATTCTGCGGTGGCGCGCATACCGGGTCACTTTGTGACTCCGTATTACGGGCCATCCTGCCATATCTTCAGCTCATTTTCCGAGAAATACCAACAACGCGTTTTGCGCAAAATTGACGAGTATATCGACCTGGGTTACACGAGCCTGTTTTACGACCAGCCGTTCGAGCAGGGCGCCGACTATGGCCGGATTGACCGGGGTTGCATGCCCGAGATGACGTACGCGGCACTGGTGGATTTGCTGCGGCAGGTGCGGACGAAAATGCGCGAAAAGCATCCACATGCGTTGATTTTTGGCGAGTGCTGTGACATCCATGCTTCGCAGTTCATCGACCAGTGGATGCACTGGTACTGGTCCAATTATGATTTTGATTGGGCGGTGCGAGTGCATTACGCCATGCCGCACACCGTGGTGCATTGCGTGGTGGACCGGGAGATTGGCCTTGCCAGCCGGGCTTTCGCAGCGGGTTTGCATCTTCTGGTGATGACCAGAGGCGGCGAAGGCACATTGGCCGACGTGCCGGCATTCGCCGAACATATTCGGAAGCTGTCCGCCTTGAGGCGTCGCTGCGCGGACCGGACTGTCCACGCCCGTTTCAATGATGTACAGGGTTTGACGCTGGATACTTCATCTGGACTTATTGCGTACAGCTACGACAGTCGTTCCGGACCGGCGGTAATCGTAGCCGCTCCGGACAAGACAGGCGCCGCCACCATTGCCGTGGATCGAAGCGCATTTTCGCATCCGGGACATCCAGCACAAGGTCGCCTGTATTTTCTGGATGGAAATGATCAGCATACGGACGGGGATACCATCACGCTTGATCTGAAACAATATGATGTGGCTGTGTGGGTGTTATGAGGCAAATTCAAGTCTGAAGCCCAACACCACGGGGCAGACGGTTGGTATTTTCGCTGGCGCGGTGTTCCCAGGCATGGCAGGGACGCGCATGCCCAGCTTTTGTTGCAGGGATTTGAACAGGGCGAATGGGTTGCCGTTGTCAACGGTCAGCGTGCGTCGAAGACCGCGCGCCGAACCAGCCGAAGGGCAGCGTGATTAAAGGTCTGGGCACGTTGATCGGCGGCGCGGACGAACAACAACAACGGTGATTGATTTTTGCGTTCGACCTGGGTGGCCGATCACGCCTGATACACGCCTGCGGCGGCGGGTTGAACCTGGGCGAAGGCGTCCGTGATGTGGCGCAACTGATTCGTCAGGCAGATGACATCCGCGCCGACGTTGAGGTATTGGTAGCCCATCTCGACGTAGCGTTCGATATCGTCGACGCCCGCGACGGTGCCGGCGAAAATGCCGTGATTTCTGCAGGTATCAGCAATACGGCGACGCACGTCCTCGACGCGGGGGTCGCGGGTCATGCCGGGGATGCCGATGCCCTGGGAAAAGTCGGCCGGACCGAAGAGGAGCATGTCGATGCCGGGCGTGGCGGCGATGTCGTCCAGTTCGTCGAGGGCTTCGGGGTCTTCGATCTGGAGAATGTTGAACCGCTGGACGTTGGCGCTGGACATGTAGACCTCGGCGGGGATGGTGCCCCATTTGCCATCGGTGTTGCCCCCGTCCCACGGCCTGCGTCCCACGGGATGGAACTTGGTCATGCGGGCGACCTGACGCGCTTCGGCGGCAGTGAAGACATGCGGGACCATCACGGCCGTGGCGTCCATTTCCAGAGCCACGATCATGTCGCTGTAGTCGCCGCGACTGACGCGGACCACGGCATCCATGTTCCACAGCTTGGCGGCGCGGACCTGCTGCTCCACCGTCTCCCAACTGGTCGGCACATGCTCGCGGCAGAGCCAGACGGCGTCGTAGCCGCAGTAGCCCATGATCTCAATGACGCGGGGATCATTGATGTTCGCCTTGCAGGAAAAGACCACGCCGCCGGCCCGCATCTTCGCCAGCATCCGGCTCGGTCGAAACACAGGTTCGTTATCCTTGATGTTCATCAGATCCAATTCCTTGTGATGTGTCGGCAAGGGACGCCGTTTTGACGCAGGTCAGTTCACGACGCAAACGCGTCATACGATGGATCCCACAAGCCGGCGATCCAGTTTGTCGGTCATTGATTTCTCTCCGCCCCGCAGCCCGTATGATGCGGAACCCGTCGGAAGAATCAGGGCAAACGCATATGCATTTCACGAGCCGCGACTGTCAGAGAGCGGACGACTTGCGGCCGCCGGGGGTGCTGGTTTTCGCGTTGCACCCCTCTTGTGTGGAGGTGGTCCGCTCCCTTACGGTCGCGGCTCGTAACACCCTATTCCTCATATGCGTTCGCCCTGTCGGAAGAAATCGGGGGCTTGCATGGACGACGCCACTGATGTAATATTTACATTTACTGGAATAATGTAACATTGCTGGTCAGGCAAAGCAATCCCGGATCGTCGATCAGCGAGGAAATTCATCATGAGCATGCAGGAAATCGCCCGTCGCACCGGCGTCTCCTACGCCACGATCTCCCGCGCCTTCAACCAGCCGGAGAAGGTCAGGCCCCGGACGCTTCTGCGCATCCGAGAGTTGTGCGATGAACTGAACTACCGGCCCCGCGTGATCCCCAACAACCTCAGCACCGTCTCCGTCATCGTGCCCGACCACGACCACGTAGCGCCCATCGACGGCATCCTGCTCTCCTACGTGGTCACCGAACTGAGCCGGCACGGCATGCCCACCGTGGTGGCGACCATGCAGAGCCTCAAGAGTCATCCGAACGTCTTCCAGAAGGCGTTCATCGGGATTCTGCACGAAATCGACGACGAGGACATGAAGCTGTTGCGGCATTACTCCAAGATCGGGCCGTTCATCGCCATCAACGACATGGCGGACAACATCGGCCCGCACGCCACGCGGATCGGCTCCGACCACCCCGACGCCGTCAACCAAGCCATGGACCGGCTGATCGCCGCCGGCCACCGGCGCATCGCCTTCGTCCTTCGCCGTCTGCCGGTCAAGGGCTGCAACGATCGCCTCGACGCCTATCGCAAACGGATGAACGCGCTCGGAGGCTTCGACGAATCGCTCGTGTTCTTCAACGAGGAACAGTACCTGTTCGAGGGCCTTCGCCGCATCCGTGACGCCAGACCCACCGCCATGCTCGTCGGCGAAGCCCACCTGACGCTCAAGGTGCTGCATTACGGCAAGTTGATGGACCTGCACGTGCCGGACAACCTGTCGATGATCACCTTCGAGCACGCCGGCGGCACGCAGCACTTGTTCCCGCCGATCACCAGCGTGGTGCAGCCGATCGACGATCTGGGCCACGCCGCCGCCAGGCTTATACTCGATCATCTGGCCCATCCCGAACAGCGCAAGATCAAATCGCAGTACCTCCCCTACCGGCTGATCGACCGGGAATCGGTGCGTCCCCTATGAAAAACACACTCGATGCATTTCAAGGATTCATCCAAGGCCATATGCTCGACAGTGACGGGCTATGCCGCTCGTTTCTTTGCGCCAGAACGCTGGCGCCATGGACGCACGACGATCTTCAGGTCTACGACCTGACGGATTTCTTTCAGAACGCGCCGGACAAAGGGGGATGTCTGAGCTATGAGAACTCGCTGATGGCCACCGGCGAGTGGACATGCAGCCAGTTGGCTCGCCATGCGGTGACAGGCGACGCCGAAGCGATGCGAGTGGCGCGACAAAGCGCGCGGGCAATTCTCGCCGTCGCGGAAGAAGGCCGTCACTACATGCCCGGTTACCTGCCCAAGCCGTTCGGCGGCGTAGCGCATTGCCGCGACTCGCACGAAATCAGCCCCGATCAATACGCCCGATCGCTGCTGGCCTTGCAGACTTGGAAGCCGCTGGCCGGCAGCGATGCGGTCGCCATCGACCGGCTGATCGTGGATGCGGCCGACTTCTTCATCGCCCGCAAGTGGCGACATGCCTACCGCCATCGCACGATCTTGACTGCTGAAACGCATCAGCACGCCCTGGGTTTGTTTGTCCCCCTGTGCGTGCTGGCGGGCAATATCGCCGGCCCACGCTATCACGCGCAATTGAAGACGTTCGACCACGCCATCGACCTGGCGCTGGACAACGATTCGCTGCACAACTTCAACATGCTCACCCTGCTGATCGACGGCCTGCATCTGGCGCTCACAGCCGGCCACGACGATCCGCGGCTCGGTGAACTGATCGTCCGCCTGTGGAAGCGAGGAGCAGCCTGCGTCGATGAAACCGGCCGCGGTTTCGAGCACACCGACAAACCCCGTGTGACCTCGCAGGCCACGCGACTGGCTTCGCTGGCGACCATCGTCGATCGCTACGACCGCGCCCTGGAAGCGCCCGCGATGGCGATCCGGATACTCCGTCACTATCGCGGACTCGATCAGATGCGCCACTACCAGCCTGAAGACGTGGCGACGGTGCGTCAACATCTGCAATGGCTTGGCCACAGCATCGACGACACGTCCATCACCGGATGGCTGCTGGCATACTGGCGCTTGCGCGCCGCGGGAGAGTTGATATGAAAGCGTTCATGGACCGTCTTGGCGCAGCTCCGGTCGGCGGCGGATTCGCCATGGACAACTGGTGGATCTGGTGCGGCTCGGTGGTGCGCGGACCGGAGGGGAAGTACCACATGTTCGCGTCGCGCTGGCCTCGGTCGATACCGGCATTTTTGCGGGCGTACGGCCTGCGCAGCGAAGTGGTGCGCGCGGTGTCGGACACGCCGGAGGGGCCTTATCAATTCGCGGAAGTCGTGTTGCCCGCGCGAGGCGAGCAATACTGGGACGGCCGGATGACGCATAATCCGACGATTCATACGTGGCGCGGCCGGTACTACCTCTACTACATCGGCTCAACCTACGAAGGCCCCACGCCCGCCGACGACGATCCCCTCTCCACCGACGCCGATGAGCTGCGAAGCAGGCTGAGCTGGTACAACATCCGCATCGGACTGGCGGTGGCCGATTCGCCGGCGGGGCCTTGGCAACGGTTTGACAAGCCTGTTCTCGATGTCCGGCCGGATGGCTGGGATCACGTCCTGGTCACGAATCCCGCACCGTGCATCGACGAAAATGGCCGCACGCTGCTGATCTATCGTTCGCCAACCGTGTGTCACGCGATGCTGGGCGCGGCCGCGGCGGATAGGCCTGAAGGACCATTTACGCGACTAAGCCTGACACCCATCTTCAGACATCGGCCGGCGGAACGGAAGTTCGTGGAAGATCCCTACGTCTGGCGGGAAAATGGCGTATACCAGATGATCGCCAAGGATCTGACGGGCAATCTGACGGGCGAGTTTCACGCCGGCATCCACGCCACATCAACGGACGGCATGAACTGGACACTCAGCCAGCCGCCCAAAGCCTACTCGCGGAACATCACGTGGTCGGATGGCCGGACGCAGAGGCTGGGCAGCTTCGAGCGGCCACAGCTTCTGATCCAGGATGGCAGGCCGACGCATCTGTTCGCCGCCGCGATGGACGGCAGCGGGGAGTTCCGCGACATGACACGATCGTGGAACATCGTCATTCCGTTGAAGGGATGAATCGCCCGGCCTCGTTCATCCATTGTTCATCCATCAGGGCATGAAGTGAATCTCGCCAAAGGCGCGGGGATCGCCCAGAGCTTCTTCAACCCGGCACCAACTGCTCTGCTCGATGGGAGGCCCGACTCTGCGTCGCGCGAAGTTGACGCGCCAGGCCTCGCCGACTGCCGGCCCTTCCAGACCCAGGGATCGGAACGGGATCGCCAGTTCAGCACTCCATCCCGTGGCGGTGATGGCTGCACCGGTGACGGCGGATATGCGCCCATACGCGTACAGCGTATTGGCGGCATTGACCGCGATGGATACAGGCTCTTTCATCTGCGGCGTCAGCACATGGATTTCAATCGAGTCATCTTGATAGATGCTTCGACTGCCATGGACTCGGCATTCACTGCGAATGGCTTTGGGATCATCTTCGCGGCAATCGACGGACAGATAGAGATTGTCCCGGTCATAGCCGACGCGAACCGAGGATTGCCAATGTGCCGCATCCCGCCGTCGTTCGTTGGTTTGAAAATCATCGGCCAAGGCCGCATGGGACCATGTTGGATCGCCCAGTTGGCCGTCGATCACGGGAGGCGTGGCCACGGGCTGGATGTCCAGCGTGCGCCGCTGCGGACTCCAGATCGCCGTCTGCCATCGGTACTCGTCGAACACCCGCAGGCTCACGATGCCGGGTGAATCCGCTTTTTCCGCCAGAAAGCGGGCGTAATCCGGGTCGGTGCGATGCAGCGGCGATGCGGGATTGGCGGGGATCAGACCTGCCTGGCGCAGATTCCAGTTGAGCATCACGAGGTTGTCACCGAACATGTCCACGCGCCGGCGCTGGGCATCAGTACGGGCCTGGCTGCGGGCTTGAAAGTAGAGTTCCTCGATTTTCGCGTGGATCGGGGCATAGACCTGCTGGGCCGTGTCGTACCAGACTTCATGGTCGGGGTAGGGCTTGCTGATGATGTAGGGCCGCAGGCGTTCTTCGACGAGTTGGTAGATGGCGTCGAGGCTCGGCGCTGCCGGGCCGTAGGCGAGATCTATGAACTCCTTGTACAAGGCTTGCGGATCCGCTTCGGGGTTCCACATCATTTTCACAACGACATAGTTGTGCGCGCCGCCATAGCCGAAGGCGTCCTGGCCCCAGACATCGAGCAGTTTGAGGGATTTGCCGAAGGCGGCGAAGGTGTCCTGAAGGATGTCCAGCCCCGGCGGCAGCGGCGCGCCGGCACAGTTGCGCATCCACGTCGAGTAATCCATCCATCCCAGATTGGGCGCGATCCGGGACCAGCCCGATATGATGCCGCGCAGACGGGACGCGGTCTGCGGCTTGTAGAACTTGAAGCCGTATCCCGTGTTCACGGCGATGCAGATGTAGACGTTAGGCTCGACCTTCACGGCGTCCGTCGGAGGATAGAGGTAATCCTGGTAGGCCAGCCCGCCGATCAGGCGATGAGGGTGCTTCTGCCCCACGATGCGGGCCACGGCGTTGTAGAAGTCCAGGACCAGCGGAGTGACGGAATGCTCATAGGGCGCGAAACGTTCCACCGAGCCTGCAGCCTCGGTCAACATGCGTCCGCGACATGACGGACACATGCACCACAGCCCGCCGTCCGCGGGCGCCATGCTTTGACCAAACTGGCGCGGATGGGCGTCCAGGGACGCGATCAGACATTGGGCGTAGGCCTCGACAAGGCCTGGGTTGCTCAGACAGAACTTGTGCTCGTACGAACCCCAGCCCCGGTTACCGACGGGTTTCTGCCGCGTTCCATCGGCCTGCAGCGGCATGTACTGCGGATGGGCTTCAAGCACGGAGGTGGAAGGAAAGGACGACCAGTTGTGGCCACAGACGGGATTGATGCTCTGGCCGATCCGGTTGCGCAACGCCCACTGCCTGACCTGGGGAAAACGGGAGATGTCCAGGATACGGAAGATGCGGGCGGGAATGGCGGGCGAGCCGGAGATATCCAGCGATGGGATCGTCAGGCCATCGGCGTGATCGGTGATGGAATCGCCCTCCGGCCCGGGCATCAGCCATCGAACACCAACCTGTCGCTCCAGAAACTCGTACACGCCATACAGCGTTCCGGTGCTGTCGCACTGGTCCCATTTCTTCGCCTGATCCGGCCAATCCTTGCCCACGATATACAGATTGGCATTGCGCGTCACGATACGGAAGCCTTCGTCCGGCAGATCCTCGTCGCCAAGCCCGGCGCGGCGTGAGGCTTCGTTGCTGCCCAGGCAAATCATTCGCTCGGTCGGCGCATCGACAATCGGCAGACGCGCCTTCGTGGCGCGTTCAAAGAATTGCTGCAACTCCTCGGCCGCCAGCTTCACCGACGACGGCGCGGTATTTTCCCGATAGATCACGTATGCCGATTGGCCGTGTGAAGCGAGCGCGATTTCCTGAGAACTCGCGGCGACATGGCAACCCAGCCATGCCGCAACCGCCGCGCAGGCCAGGCAGGCCCGCGTCCAGAATCGTTGTCCCATCGTGATGTCCTTTTCACTGTGCCGGGTATCGATCGTATCCGGGGATCAGTAGGTTGACAGCGGCGTGCCATGGTCGCCCACGCCGTACCGTAGCAGGTGATTATTGAGGAAATCCGCATTCATATGTTGCGCGTGACCGTCCAGCATCAGCACGCCCAGGCCGTCCAGGTGTTTGCGTGGGATACAGGCGGGGTCGGCATGGTAGTACATGTAGGTCATGCGAACCTGCACATTCGTCGGCCAGGATGCTTCATGGAAGCTCAAGGCATCGCCCACGATGATCTGTTTGCTGGGATCCACCGGCTTGCGGCTGGGCCAGTCGCTGGTGATGCGGGGTCCGGGAAAGTCACTGCGACGATAGGGCGCCTTCTGGTACATGGTGGTGGTGTCCGTTCGGTAGCCGCAGTTCACATAGTTCCAGACATAACCATACGGCGGACTGGTGATGGTCGCAGCCGCGGGCGAACCCAGGAACTCCGGGCACCGCAGACTGATCCGAGTTCCAACGGCATCCGTGGAAGTCGTGCCATAATATGGTGCCAACTGGCGCTGCCAGCGTTCGCCGCCGCCATCATCGGCCGCCCAGGGGAGATAATCCTTCGATTCGTCGGCATAGATGTTCACCGGCACGCCGACCTGCTTGAGCGTCGAGAGACAGGCCGTCAGATTCGCGCTCTTCCTGGCCTTGCCCAGCGCCGGCAGCAGGATGGATATCAGCAGGGAAATGATGGAAATCACGACCAGAAGCTCGATCAGCGTGAACGCATCCATCCGTCGGAACGTGCATCGTCTCATGAATGGACTCCTGCGCGAGGGGAAAATGTAAATTTCACATTGTCGAGTATATTGTAACATTCCAGGCCGAGCGGACAAGACAAACCGAACGAATGCGGGACACGATCCGGCTGGCGGCACCATGCCGTCGCTATCTTATTATCAGGGCTTGCTCGCCGGGACTTGAGGCCAGGACACCGTTGCCGCTTGCATCGTTTCCAAGGCTTGCGCGTTGGATTTGTCGTGGCCGAAGTCGGTCAGGACAAAGTGCATCCGCGTCGTGTCGGGCCCGTAGCTGAACTGAGGATCGATGTGCGCCCGGCTCACCTGTACCTCGGCATGAAGTGGCTCGGAAGTGGGATACCACAGGCCGCAGCCGCCGACCGCACGCCGGCCGGCCAGGGTCGGCACATCATGGTCGTACACGCGATCGTGTAAAAAGATCCAGCCTTCATCCTTGTCCAATTCCATCTTCACCGGTGGATCGTTCGGCCCAACCGTCAGCACCCGTTTGGCGGTGGCCACGACTCGATTCAGCTTGTCCGCCGGCTCCATCGTGCTGGGATAACTGCAGAAGCTGATTTGAGTGCCCTTGATTGCCTGCCTGGATTCCACGGTCACCTGCAGAGAAAATTTGTCATCATTATCCTTCACCCGCACTTCAAGCTTGACGGTGGCCTGCTTGCCTTCCTGCGTCATCTCGAATCCGCCTTCGGCTGGATCGTTGATGATCCGAACTTTCGATTTCTCCACGAATCGCTCCTTGGCGTCATCGAGATGGCTGTAACCGAAGAAGGTTTCGCCGTTGACTTTCACCGTGCACATTTCGTGCGAATACCAGTTGATGGCGGTGGGACGGACCATGCCGATGGAGCAGCCGTTGGTGACGAAGGCGAAAAGTTTCTTCCCGGCCTTGATGGTGAGGGTCCGGTCGATCACCACGGAATCGCCGCGTTTGGATTCCTGGTAGCCGCTGTCGATAACGCGTACTTCCGCAACAGCCGGAACCGTTGCAAGACATCCCATGAGCAAGGCGATTCGGCAGGCAATCCGCGGCATGTGGCGCTCCTTGTCGTGCCCCGAGGCCGGGAATCGCCGCGGTGCACGGGGCACGATCTGATGTATGATTTACATTACAATGGCTAATATATCATTTCCGCTTCCCCGGTCAAGCCCGGCTCGAAGGTTCGGGAAAGGCGACCCGGGCAAACGCTGATGGCTGTTTCGGGTTATCCGCTTTCCATGACCGAACGGCCATCGGGTACGGACACGCCATGATGCGCCATCCGTGCTGGTCCTGCCCTGTCCGAGGTCATTGCCGCCGGTGTCCCCACTTCCTCGCGCCAATTCATACAATGACCCCTTGTGTCGTGCTCGCATGGATGGAAAGTGAATCCTTTATGACCACCGAACCCGTTGAACCCGTCCGCGACTTTCTCCGCGACGCCGTGGCGGAAGACCTCCGCGCCGGCCGTTATGACCGCGTCATCACCCGCTTTCCCCCGGAGCCGAACGGCTACCTGCACATCGGCCACGCCAAGGCCATCTGCATCGACTTCGGCATCGCCCAGCAATTCGCCGGATACACCAACCTCCGCTTCGACGACACCAATCCCGCCAAGGAAGAGCAGGAGTTCGTCAACGCCATCGAACGCGATGTCCAGTGGCTCGGCTTTCAGTGGAAAAACGTTCTCCACGCCTCGGACTACTTCGAGCAGCTTTACGATTGGGCTTTGCTGCTGATCAAGGCGGGCAAGGCGTTCGTCTGCGACCTCACCGCCGACCAGATACGCCAGTACCGAGGCACGCTGACCGAGCCGGGCAGGAACAGTCCGTGGCGCGACCGCCCCGTCGCAGAAAACCTCGACCTCTTCGACCGCATGCGCAAGGGTGAATTCCCCGACGGAGCGCACACCCTCCGCGCCAAGATCGACATGGCGTCGCCCAACCTCAACATGCGCGACCCGGTCATGTACCGCATCCTTCACGCCACCCATCACCGTAGCGGCGACAAGTGGTGCATCTACCCCACCTACGACTACACCCACGGCCAGAGCGACTGGATCGAAGGCATCACCCACTCGCTCTGCGACATCAGCTTCGAAGATCACCGGCCGCTGTATGAGTGGTACGTCAATCAGATCGCAGACCTGGGAGCCTGGCCCAAGGGCGTGACGTGGAAGCCGCGGCAGATCGAATTCGCACGCGGCAACATCACCTATCTCATCACCGCCAAGCGCAAGCTCAAGGAACTGGTCACCCGCAACCTCGTCACCGGCTGGACCGATCCCCGCATGCCCACCCTGGCCGGGATGCGAAGGCGCGGCTATCCCGCCCAGGCCATCCGCGAATTCTGGACCACCGTCGGCGTCGCCAAGCGGCTGAACAACATCGAGTTTTCCCTGCTCGAACACTGCGTCCGCGATGTGCTCAACCGCACCGCGCCCCGCGCCATGGCGGTGCTCAATCCGCTGAAGGTCGTCATCACGAATTATCCGGAGAACGGAACGCCGGACCTGCTCGATGCCGTGAACAATCCGGAAGACCCCGCCGCCGGCTCGCGGAAAGTCCCGTTCGCCAAGGTCATCTACGTCGAGCGCGACGACTTCATGGAGAATCCGCCCAAGCAGTTCTACCGCCTCTCGCCCGGACGGGAGGTGCGATTGCGCTACGCCTACTTCATCACGTGTCAGGAAGTGGTCAAGGACGATGCCGGCAACGTAATCGAACTCCGCTGCACCTATGACCCAGCCACCCGCGGCGGGGACGCGCCCGATGGCCGCAAGGTCAAAGCCACCATCCACTGGGTCAGCGCCGAACACGCCATCCCCGCGGAAATCCGGCTCTACGACCACCTGTTCACCCAGGAAGACCCCGAAGACGTGCCCGAAGGCCAGGACTGGCTGGACAACGTGAACCGCAATTCGCTGACCGTTTTGACCGGCGCGCTGGTCGAGCCGTCACTCGCCTCGGCCAACCCCGGCACGACGTACCAGTTCGAGCGGCAGGGCTACTTCTGCGTCGACCCGGACTCCACCCCCGGAACCACCGGAACCGCGGGCGACGCGCCGAAACTGGTCTTCAACCGCACAGTGACGCTGAAGGACACCTGGGCGAAGATCGCGCAGAAGGGCAAGTGAAGCTGGCGCATGGAACGCACGGGCCGTCTGCCCGCGGTTGCCACGTCGTCCATGCCCATGCAACGCGCCTCGCCAGCCCCGGGACGAGCCTTCAAGTCCCGCGGGTATCTTCTCTGCTACAATTGATCTTTCCGCCGATTCGGACGCGGCGAACCGTTAACCTCATCGTGAAACCAACGTGAATATCCGCAACTTCTGCATCATCGCCCACATCGACCACGGCAAGAGCACCCTCTGCGACCGGATGCTCCAGCGCACCGGCGCCATCAGCGAACGCGACATGGTCAACCAGGTCCTCGATGGCATGGACCTCGAACGCGAACGCGGCATCACCATCAAAGCCTCCGCTGTCACCGTGCAGTACACGCACAACGGCGAGCTGTACATGCTCAACTTCATCGACACCCCCGGCCACGTGGACTTCCATTACGAAGTCAGCCGGGCGCTCTCCGCCTGCGAAGGTGCCATCCTCGTCGTCGACGCCACGCAAGGCGTCGAAGCCCAGACCGTGGCCAACGCCTACCTCGCCGTCGAGGCCGGGCTTGAGATCATTCCCGTCATCAACAAGATCGACCTGCCCTCCGCGCGGCCGGAGGAAATCGCCATGGAGGTCGAACAGATTCTGGGCTTTTCCGCCGAGGACTGCATCTTCGTCTCCGCCAAGACCGGCCAGGGTGTCGAACAACTCCTCGACGCCATCTGCGACCGCTTCCCCGCTCCCAAAGGCGATACCGAAGGCCCCACGCAGGGCCTGATCTTCGACAGCGAATACGACGACTACCGCGGCGTGCTGGTCTACTTCCGTCTCAAGTCCGGCCGGCTCCAGTACGGCGACCGCATCCGCATGATGGGCACCGGCCGAACGTATCAAATCTCCGAAATGGGCAAGTTCATGCCCCGCATGACGCCCCTCAAACAGCCTCTGGCCGCCGGCGAAACCGGCTACTTCGCCGCCGCCATCAAAACCCTCGACGACGTCAACATCGGCGACACCATCACCCTCGACAACCGGCCCGCCGCCGAAGCCCTGCCCGGCTACCGCGAGCCGCTCCGCATGGTCTTCTGCGACTTCTACCCCGTCGGCGAAACCCAGTTCGACGAACTCCGCGACGCCATCGAACGACTCCACCTCACCGACGCCAGCTTCACCTTCGCCCCGCAAAACAGCGACGCCCTGGGCTTCGGATTCCGCTGCGGCTTCCTCGGCATGCTCCATATGGACATCATCCAGGAACGCCTCGAACGCGAAGGCAAGGTCAACATCGTCCAGACCGCCCCCACCGTCACGTACGAGGTGCTGCTGACCGAAGGCAACGTCATTCAGATTCAGAACCCGGCCGACCTGCCCGACATGTCCGTCGTCCGCGAGGTGCGCGAGCCGATCGTCAAGATCGAAATCATCACGCCCAACGACAACATCGGCGACATCATGAAGCTCTGCGAAACCCGCCGCGGAGCCTACAAAAGCCAGCAGTTCCTCTCCGCCACCCGGCAGGTGCTGGTCTATGAACTGCCGCTTGCGGAAATCATTTTCGACTTCTACGACAAGCTCAAATCCATCACCCGCGGCTACGGCACGATGGATTACCACCTCCAGGGCTTCCGCGCCGACAAACTGGTCAAGATGGACATCCTCGTCAACGGCATGACG
>JADLAP010000214.1 GCA_020848195.1 Phycisphaeraceae bacterium | reverse complement strand
TATGACCGCTGGCACTACATGGTGGAAAAGCGCGCGGGCATGGCGAAATGGGACAAGTTCGTCCGTGCCATGCTCGCCAAGAAGCGCCTGAAAGCGGCGGCATAAGCCTCCGGCGCACCACAAAAGGCGGAAGTGAAAAACGACTATGCGTATCGTAATGGGGCTGGCCGTGCTGGCGGCACTGACCACAGCGACGGCGGCCAAGGCCGATCCCTGCAAGGCCATTCCCGACCGCGGCCCGATGCCGTCCTATCTCCATCGCGGCGCGCAATTCTCCGGTCCCGTGGTCTATGTCGGTGACGGCGACTTGACGTGACCCCCTGAAACTCAGCCAGGAATAACTAGAGTCCGCCCCAGGAAAGGGACGGACGGATGAAGCGATCAAGGTTCACGGAAGAGCAGATCATCGGGATCCTGCGGGAGCAGGAGGCCGGCGTGCCGGTGGCGGATCTGTGCAGGAAGCACGGGCTCAGCTCGCCGACCTTCTACAAATGGAAGGCCAAGTACGGCGGGCTGGACGTGTCGGAGGCCCGACGCCTGAAGGCGCTGGAGGACGAGAACGCCAAGCTGAAGCGGATGCTGGCGGACGCGATGCTCGACAACGTCGCCCTGAAGGATCTGCTGGGAAAAAAGTGGTGACGCCCGCCGCGCATCGGGAGGCTGCGACGTATCTGCAGTCGGCCCACGGGATGAGCGAGCGGCGGGCGTGCCGGGTGATCGGGGCGGATCGGGCGAGCGTGCGCTACCAGGCCACGCGGCCAGACGACGGCGCCATACGGGAGCGGTTGAAGGCGCTTGCCCAGGAGCGGCGTCGCTTCGGCTATCGCCGCCTGCATGTGCTGCTGCGGCGCGAGGGCCAGGTGGTGAACAGGAAGCGGGTCCAGCGGATCTACCGCGAGGAACGGCTGACGGTGCGCCGGCGCGGCGGACGCAAGCGGGCCATGGGCACGCGGGCGCCGATCGAGACGCCGCTGGCGGCCAACCAGCGCTGGAGCCTGGACTTCGTGTCCGACCAGATGACCGACGGGCGGCGCTTCCGCATCCTGACGGTGATCGACAACTGCACGCGCGAGTGCCTGGCCCTGGTGGCCGACACCTCGCTGTCGGGACGCCGGGTGGCGCGTGAGCTGGATGCGATCATCGCTCAGCGCGGGCGTCCGGACATGATCGTCAGCGACAACGGCACGGAATACACCTCCAACGCCATCCTCGGCTGGGCCGACGAGAGCGGCGTCGGCTGGCATTACATCGCGCCGGGCAAACCCCAGCAGAACGGCTTCAACGAGAGCTTCAACGGTCGGCTGCGCGACGAACTGCTGAACGAGACGCTCTTCCGCTCGCTGCCCCACGCCCGGGCTGTGCTGGAGATCTGGCGGCGCGACTACAACGAAGCCAGGCCGCACTCGAAGCTCGGCTGGATGACGCCAAGTGACTACGCCCGAGCTCTATCCGGAGAGTCCGGCCGGCACGCTGCGAACCCTGACCTCTCCGCGCGCCGGCCTCTTGCAACACCCGCCGAGCAAGGCTCAGATCAACCCAGGACTCTCGTTGTCGCTGGATGAGAAATGGGGGTCACGTCAGTGGCCGTCGGTCAAGGGCCGGCCAACTGGGTGGAGATCCGGCTGGAGGATTTCTACGCGCCCGAACTTCACTCCCCCACCGGCCCCGCCGCCAAGGCCGCGCTGGAGAAGATCGCGATGGGTCGGAATGCGGAGTGCGTCGCCAACCACCAGTCCTACGACCGCGTGGTGGCCACCTGCCGGATCGGTGGGCGCTCCATCGGGGACTTG
The DNA here is from genome assembly GCA_020848195.1 of Phycisphaeraceae bacterium. Lineage (GTDB taxonomy): Bacteria > Planctomycetota > Phycisphaerae > Phycisphaerales > Phycisphaeraceae > JADLAP01. The sequence goes on along the minus strand of JADLAP010000214.1, from coordinate 2,114 downwards.
CTGAAGGCCGCCGGGAGCATCGAGGGCGGCAATGGATACGGCCAGGGCAAGCAATAGCCCGGCCCTCGACGGCGTTCAGATCCGGTCTGAAAACCGATCATACGCATCGATCCGCCGAACCGGGGGATCGACCTCATACCGATAGATTTCCGTTCTCAAGAACCGCAGCTCGGCCTCGCGTTGAGCTTCGGGAACGTCGATATACCATGCGCGCGGCTGCGGGCCGGGATCGCCGTTCCAACGGTATCCCCGTGCTTTGAGGACATCCTTGAGGTCGAAGGGCGAGTTCTCCGCCCAGATGCGCCAAGAAACGGCACGAGCGCCGTCCAGGAGGCGGCTAAGACCCGTAACGCCAGATCGGGGCAGCCCCATTGCCAGCAACTCGACCGTAGCAAGGCAGTCGTGCATCGCGCGGTGGCGATCGTAGAAGAAGCCGGCGGCTTGAGCGAGATAGGCGAGTTTCGTGCCCTCGAACCCCTCCGCGGCCCAATCGATCTGGCTGAGCGAGCAAGCCCACGGCTTCGTCGAAAACACGTCGCTAAATCGTTCAAGAAAGCGGCGGTCGAACGCCGCGTTGTGCGCGATGACGAGCGAAGCCGGCGCCGCGAATGTGGCTACCGCTGCGGGATCAATAATCTGGCCGGCCACCATCTCGTTGGTGATGCCCGTGATCGCGGTGATTTCCGGTGCGATAGGCTCGCTCGGCTGACGCAGCCCTTGGAAGCTGTCGCCCACGCTGAAAACGGTGCCATCCAAGCCGTAGTTGAATGGCGTCATGGCGAGTTCGATGATCTCGTCGCGCTGAGGGTCGAGCCCCGTGGTCTCCACATCGACCACCAGGCCAAGACGCAGCGGGGTGCCGGGAGGCGGAACGGTGCGAGGGCGTGGCTTGAGACGCCGGATCACCCGGTAATCCCCCGTGGCCTCCAGTGTCTGCGCCAAGGTCTCCAGATGGTCGGAAGATGTCGTCATCCTAGACTTTATGCCCAGCGGCTTGGATCATGCCGGTCCGGGTCTGAGCAAAACACAGACGTCATCCCGTGGTGTCATGATCGTCGTGCGTGCCTTCGCGCGCGTGACGCTGACCCGAAAATTCTGACGCGCCTGAGTCATCACCCCGTCATGGACATTGCCCGAGACGATCCGATCAGGGTTGGCCACGATTTCGCCTTTGAACCGTTTTGGCCATCCTTCAAAGATCACAACCTCATCGAATTGCTTTCCCTTCGCCTTATGCATGTTCATCACCACGATGCCGGATTCCGGCTTATGGGCTGTTGCGAAATGCTCCTGAACAAACGATTGGCGGGTGATCGCAAGAGCGTTGCTATAGCTGCCAATGTCACGCCAATCCTGCGCCAACCCCTGACGGAGCTGCATACCTCGCTCGAGCAGGCGCACGTTGCGAACGTCCTTTGCGACATCCTTCAGTCGCTGACAGGCCCCGGCATCCAACACGCCGCGCACCCTGACCCAATCGGCATCTGGATCACCCGAGAACATCAGAGCAGCAGTTGCCTGATGAACGGCATAGGTCCCCTTCAAGACGCTGTTCCCCGGCGTCGGCCGTCCTTTTGCTAGACATTCGTTCCACTTGGCCAGTGCCGCGCGAAAGCGCGCAGCCTCGTCCATGTCTCCCTTGGTCGGCGTCGCGCCGCCTCGGCCATGGAAATAGCTGCACATCAACTCGACAAATTCATCGAAACATCCATCATGTCTACGCTGCTGGAGCAGAAAGGCGATGATCTCTGCGGCCAGGACCGGGCCTTCCATATCGACGGCGGCCGTGTGGGAAATCGGCGGGACATTGCCGAATGGCTCGTGCAGAATATCCGACACGATCCGGGTCATTTTCTTGGTCGGCACGAGAATCGCCAATGACCAATCGCTCCGGCCAGTCTCCATCAACCGCTTCCGGGCTTGCAGCACTTGACCGACCAATGAGGCAAAAGCCTGGTTGGGGTTCGACTCGAACAGCGCGCAACCGATCCCCTTGTAGTCATTCTGCCGAAATTTCCCCGTGAGAATGTCGTTCCCGAACAGCGCGATCTCGGTCCCCTTGCTCCGATGGTTATCACCGGCAAGGTCGTGGACCGCTGGCGCGAAATCCGCCT
>JADLAP010000213.1 GCA_020848195.1 Phycisphaeraceae bacterium | reverse complement strand
TATGGCGGGACCAGACGATGCGGTCCTCGTCGGGTACCCAGCTCCACCACGCCACGCCCGCAAGGCGGAACGCGAGGTCGAGGGCAGCATCGCGTACGGCGACATCGTCCGGATGATCCGCATCGGGCCGGAGACCGGTTCGTCCCGGTGTATGGCCAGTGTCAGCCATCGCAGCTATGATTCGACGGTTTCGTTCACCGCACACCCCAGTCGGAATCGCCCAGCGACAGGCTTGGGCGCGCCCCGTGGCCGCACGGGGAGAATTGACATCGGGCGAGCGTCGAATGCAACCGCAGGGAGGCATGGCGCCGCGCTTCGGGGAGCGCCGTACGGAGGCCGCGCTGCCGACGGACTCGTGCTTGACCAGTGGGGTTCCAGGAGCTGCAACAATCCGGGTGGGGTCTGATCATGATCACGGTCACACAACTGCACGTGTATCCCGTCAAGTCCTGTCGCGGTGTCTCGATCGCGACCATGGAGCTGGACGACCGCGGGCCGATCGAAGATCGCCGCTGGATGGTCGTCGATGCGGACGGAAGGTTCCTGACGCAGCGTGAGCATCCGCGATTGGCGCTGGTCTCGGTGGAGCTGACGGACGAAGGAGTTCGGCTTTCCGCTCCCGGGCATTCGTCGACGATGGTTTCGCGACCGCTGCCGACGGGCACCGATTTCGTGACCCATGTCTGGGGAGACGAGGTCGCGGTGCGGCCGGCCGGCGTCACGTCCGAGCGCTGGATCAGCGCATTTCTCGACCGGCCCGCGCGACTCGTCCACCTGCCTGACGAATCCGTTCGCGCGATGCGCGCCGAATATGCCGGAGCCATAACAGCTCCGCGACGTGTAACGCTGTGCGATGGAGCCCCGTTACTGTTGATCGGCAGTGCGTCGCTCGACGACCTGAATGCGCGTCTGCCGGCTCCCCTGCCGATGAACCGCTTCCGCCCCAACGTGGTGGTGAGCGGCGCCAGACCGTTCGCGGAGGATGGCTGGACTTCGATCCGGATTGGCGACGTGACGTTCGAGGTGGCCAAGCCGTGCGCGCGATGCGTGACGACGACGGTGGATCAGGCGACCGGCGAAACCGGCGTTGAGCCGCTGCGGACGCTGGCAACGTACCGCCGCCGGGGAGCCGGCGTGCTGTTCGGACAGAACATCGCGCACCACGCGCCGGGCGTCCTGAGGCTGGGCGACGTGTTGCGGATATCCGACTGAGGCTCCCTCGGGGCGGCGGAGACGCCGCCCCCGGGTCGGTTCACGAGGTCGTCTTCCTGACTACTGTCAGTTTCAATTCGGCGGGGAACTTCCTCGAATGATGGACGACGTTGCGCGCAACGACTCCCGTGGTCTCGTCGTAGTTGCGACCGCCGGTGTTCATGTTGCGGTCGAACCGCGTGAAGTTGCTGCTGTAAACCTCGATGCGAATACGGTGGCCGGCTGCGAAGAAGTTGCTGGTGGTCATCGGGCCAAGCGTCACCTTGTACGTCTTGCCCGGTTCCATCATCACTTCCTTGTCGTATCCCTCGCGGTAGCGGACGCGCTGAATCGTCTCGTCCAGGTTCCATGCAGTGCCGTCAGGGGCAACGTCGATCAGCTTGACGGTGAAATCGGTGTCCCTGGCGTCCGATGAGACGTAGAGCGTGAGCTCGACCGGACCGCTCACCTCCATCCCCTCGGCCCGCGGTGGAGCCGTGTATACGAGGATGTCATCGCGCTCCTCCATCTTCCGCTGATCGAACGATCCGCCCGGGACGGCGTTTCCGGTGCAGCACACGTTGCCACCGTACGACGGCACGGGATTCATCGGGTCATACGTAAACGTATCGGGCTTGTCCTCCTTGGGCGGTGTCGTGGCCAGCACGCCGTCACCATGGAGCGAGTTTGCCTTGCCGCCACTCGACAGATAGTAGCTCAAGGTCTGGGCGCCGGCGGGTGGCCACTGATCCGCCGTCTGCCATTTGTTCGCTCCCATGGTGAAATACCGGACCTTGGGAAGCGTGTCCAGCAGACGGTTGTTCTCGCCCTTCAGGAAGTGATCGAACCAGCCATACGTCAGCGCGCTGTAGTCCAACCGTGCATCGCCCATGCTCCGCTCGCCGACAATCGTGTTCTCGGTTGCGCGCGTGTACGCACAATGCAGCGTGGGCGCGATGACCGCGTACTGCTGGTTCGCGATGTCGGGCCGAGCGGTTTTCCGGACGTGGTTGTAGGTGGCGAGGTTCGGTCCGACCGAAACATCGTACCACGACATGAACCAGAGTCCGGAGACGTTGATCACCATGTTGTCGTGGAACAGACCGCCGCGATACCAGGCCGGGTCATTCGGCGTCCGCTTGATCATCGCTCCGCCGGTGGCAATCCCCGGCATCGAATCGGCGAAAATGCCTCTTGGCCCGTCGACAGCTTTGATGATGTCCATCTCGGGCAGGTGTCGCAGGGCCTGCGACCAGTCGATCGGCGGCGCCTGCTGCGCCAGATCGAACGACTTGGCGGCACGAATCAGTTGCTCCTGCGTCAGGTTCGACGGAAACATCGGACGAACCTGATTCTGCTCGCCATACAACCATGCAATGAACAGCATCTGCACGGCGCCGCCACGATACCAGTTCCCCTGCTCATAGAAGGGGCCCACGCGACCAACCCCGGCGCCAAATCCCTGCGGGATGATCGTTCCCAGGCCCGTCGGCCCCATCGCCGCGACCGCCATCTGCCACTCCGCCGTGGAGGAGCAGCCGATCAACCCGACCTTGCCAGTCGCCCACGGCTGGGCCGACATCCACTGGATGGCATCGGACCCGTCCGTCGTCGGCGGGCCGAGGATGTCATAGGTCCCTTCCGAGAAGAAGTGGCCGCGTTCGTTCATGATGATCATCGCGTAGCCACGCCGCACCGCGTCAATCTGACTGGTCATGTCCGCCGGCGCGCCAAGCCGCACATCCCAGAAATTGAAGTTGTAGGGCGTTCGGCTGAAGATGATCGGTACCGGCCCAGTGGCGTTCCGTGGCCGGTAGATGTCCGCCTGCATGCGGACACCGTCACGCATCGGAACCATGACCTTGCGGTCGACGATCGCAATCTCCTGGAGTACGCGCTCGAGCGAATCACGCCTGGCG
>JADLAP010000305.1 GCA_020848195.1 Phycisphaeraceae bacterium | reverse complement strand
TGGCGGAGAAATTCAAACACGCGGCGCACGGCGCGCGCGTCAAGGTTGCCGATATTTTTAAGAGGGTCAATTATCATGCGGCGCCTTCTCCTCAAGTTGTCGCTCCATGACCGCCACCATGAGCCGAAAATAAAACGGGTATACCAACCACAAAAGCAGATTGGCAATTAACAAAATGTCGGTGATAATAAAAATAGTTCGCATGGTTAAAAAAAGTTTTTGGTACTACGACAAATGCGGATTAAACATTTTTTACCATTGGCCTTCGCGTTTCTTTTTAAATAACCATAACAATGCCCCAGTAATTAAAATAACCATTACAAAAGAAACCACAAATTTCACAAAAAAATAGAGCTCAAACATCTTTTCACCATAGCTTTTGGTAAATACCAGATTTACTAATTTTATTATAGGCCCCGGCGCTTGCATCAGCTTGGTCACGATAAGGACTATTGGGCACCGCAAGCATTTCTTCTATATAGTCATAATTCCAACGGCCTTCAACCAACCTAACGTTTCCACCCTCGGCTTGTGCTGCAAATGGCTCAAGCCTTACATCCTTATCACCGGTTTCCTTATTCGCCCGAATGTTAAAACCCGCCATCATTTTAACAATGTAATCAACTGCATCTTTACCCGCGCTTCCCGGTTCTTGCTCAAACCATATTTCAACATTGCCGCGTTGCAAATCCATCGTCGCAACTTGTTTCATGTTGTTGTTACGAATACCCGTTGACCATTGGCCGCGCGCAACATCCTCAACATAAATTATATTCTGATATTCTGCAAGCAACACACCAGCCGTATATTTTCCCCCCTCATCTGTAGCCGCATTATCCCAATAACGCACTCGTGTTGCATCTTTAGGCGCGCCAGTTTTAACAATTTGCAACCATTCTCTTTTAAAACGATTGCCCTCAGTTTTACGAGGCACACCTTGATAAGCTCCCGGCCAAATGATAGAACCGACATCATTTTTTATTTGTCCAAGCGTCACGACATTGAATCGGTTAGGACATAGAGCTTCGCCGGGCTGACGTTGCAGCGGATCATCTTTTCCAGCCGGCAGGCCAATTTGTTTATTATTTTCGTCGCGCTCCTCTTGCGTCTCAGCAATGGCAGGCAAACGTAAAATCGTCCAATCTTCTAACCCTTGCTTTAGAAGCCAACCGGCGGCATCGTCCGGATGCCAGCGCGTCATCAAAAGTATAATCGCACCCATCTGCCAAATACGGGTGCGAAAAGTGCTCTTGTACCAAGACTTAAAATTTTCACGAAGCGTTACCGATTGCGCGCTTTTCCAATCTTTGATGGGATCGTCAATGATACCCAACATTCCACCGAAGCCGGTCAGTGGCCCGCCAATACCGGAAGCCTTCACCGCGCCGCGATGGGGATGCGCCAACTTCCAAAACTCAACTGACCGACTGCGATTGTCTGTTTTCACTTTTGGGAAGATCGTTTTGAAGCGGTCGCTTTCAAGGATATCGCGGGCTGCACTACTATTTCTTTTTGCCAAGCTCGCGCCGTAGCTCGACAAAATAACGGGATCGTTTGGACGTCGGCCAAACCAGTAGGCCGGAAAACGAATGCTTGTAAGTTCACTCTTGCCATGTTGTGGCGGCGCAAAAATCATTAACCGTGTTATGTCTCCCCTAACCACTGCGTCAAGATGGTCTGCGATTAACTTGTGCGCCGGCTCTGCATCATAATTTCCAATTGAGCAAGCGAAAGAAACGAAATTTTTGTCGGCATCTGATAATATTTCATTATCAGTTCTTTGCGCCATCTGAGCGGCCATTCGTTCCATCTTCGCCCGTGCTATCTGAAAGATAGCCGCATCGGATAGCAGCTTCGCGTAAGACTGGATCGGCTTTAATTTGTTCCGGGGTGATTCCGTAGCGGTGGACAATGTCAAGAAATTCGGTTAGGAGTTCATTGGATTCTTTTTCGGTATCAAGCAGCGCCTTGAAGTATGGCGCTTGTTTGAGTGCCTGTTTAAAGGCCGCGCGAACAAGCAATTCTTTCCAAGTTTTTGCGCCAGTCGATTTTGACAATTCGGCCGGCAAACCTTCGCGGCCAACTTCTTCAATCAATGTCTTAAAGCTTTTACCCTTTGGCCGGCCTGCCTCGTTGCCACTTTTTCCTTTCGGCCATTGCGCCGCCCGCGCCTTATCGCCTATCACGCCGCGCTGAGATTTGCGCGGTTTACCTTGATCGTTAGCTTGTTCTGCACTCATAGGCGTTTGGGCTTCAGGCCGGTTAAATCAGAAATTTTTTCCAATTTCAAGACGCCGTTTTCCGGCAACCTTGCGACAACGTTGTCAACCTTGCTTTTTGTCATAGAATTTACGCTGCTCAAGATGTTATTTCAATACTCTAAAAAAAATTCTTGACATTCACAACAAAAATTTATTATATTCGCTCCACAAGATACCGGTCACTCACGCGCCCTTCACGGGCTGGCTGCTGCGAAAGATTTCCTGACCGGTATCACGAGCGGCGGCTGGCCTGTGCAGGGCGTAACTGTTTTTAGACATGAAATATAACAAAACAATTGGCATGGTAATGCTAATTCTACCTGTCGGGGTACTTGTTACGATGCTACTCATCGACGCATACAAATTTTTTGGCATCAGAACAATGGCAATTATGGTACTATTCTTCTGCGCAATTTGCGCATGGGCTACGATTGCTTATCACTTTTTGAACTCTAAATGACTCCAATATGAACACAAACCAAATTCAACTCGCCGCCCAAAAGGATTTCGACCCGCGAATTGTCTATGTCACCGGCGGAGTTATCATTGGCGTGCTGCTTTACAGCGATGCAATGACCGTTGCGGAAAGTTTGCTCACGGGCTATCCGCACGGCATTGCCTATTTTATCGCGTTCGGTATCGTCGGCGCCATTGACCTGATTTATTTCGGCATTATCTTCGCTGCCAAGCAGCTTTTCGCGTGGGGAAAAATCGCATCGGCAACATTTGCATTTTACGCGGCAATGGCAATCATCCTCGGCGCGATTGGACTTTATTCCGCCGTACTCGTGGTGAATCATATCGACGCGCTTGGATCGAAACAACGCCGGATACTCAACCCCTATGATTTCAGCGGCAACCCGGCGCTCGTGGCAGCAAGGCAAAGCGTGAACGATTTAAAAGCTACACTCAGCGCTACGGATTCGACTATCTTGAGTATTTCACGCGCAACCGCGAACGCATCGTTGCAAGCGGCCAGTTTTTCCGGGGCATTCACCGCGGCAGTCCGTGACACCGGAATGTCGAAACGCCAAAAGAACGATCTGGCATTTTACGCCGGTCGCGCGAACAAGGTCAACCTGAATGTCGCAACGGCCCTCGGCGCAATGCAGAAAGATCGTTGGCGAACTGCCACTCAATTGCTCGCCGCCCAGGACAATTACAGGGCCGTGTTTGACTCACTCGCCGGGCGCTTCGGCGGGAAGTCTGCGGAAGATGTTATTGAAGCTGACATGGGAATTTCACTCAAGCGCGGCGTGGCCACCATGACTCAATTCGGAGTGCTGGCTGTTATGCTTGTTATGCTGATGATGCGCGCGGCAAGCACCGGAAAATCAGAATATAACCCGATTGCTTTTGTTCCGGCCTCGGGCGCTCAGGAGCCCGCACCAAACAGTGGGACAAAGACAGCGCCCGAGCCGGACTTTATTATGCCCGCGCGGCACACCGATGAAAGCAAACAGCAATACGCTCTCCGTGTCGCGCAGATGTACAGCCGTGGTGAGTTCGCCGAGTTTGTCAACGCGACTTATCTCGCCGGCAGACTCAATATCAAATGCGGCACCTTCTCCAAGCTCGTTCATGGAAAGCTTGGAAAAACTTATTTTTCCAATGGCAAACCTTTAACCACAGCGACACCGGCCTAAATCCTTGCGCCGGGATTGCTTCGCAAAGGAGTTTTATGAGTGACAATGGTGTTGTTAAGAAAGATGAGCCTGTGATTGGCTCAAGATTTATCCCGTTGGGTGTAATGCTTCCTGAACAGAAGCAAGATGAGGTTAAAGAAGTCGAGACTTCAGGGAATGGACATTTGGTTTTTTTTGCATTGCTGGTCGTTGCAGCAATTTGGTTTATAACCGTAGGATGGTAGTTTTTTAGATGAAAACCGTTTTAGTCTGTAATATTAAGATGAACAATGATTCGTGGTCGGATGGACGGCCGAAGTTTGATTTTTTCAAAGACGATCCGATTCAGATCGCCTTTGGAATTTATCGCAACCGAAGGTTTGTGCGCGAGGGTGAAATTTTTCTGAAGACGCCGGACTTGCGGCCGGCGATTGCAACTATCACCGGAATTTCGCGCCAATTCTTGGAAGAGCGGGGCGTCGAGCATGTGGAAGCGGCGCACCGATGGAAAGATATTTTTCGGTTTGAATCGCCCGATGTTGTAGTCGGCCACAACTTAGTTGCATTCGATTGGGTGATTCTCACGAATTGGTTATTGCGGACGCTGGCAGGCGAGAGTTTTATTTTGCCCGTAGTGCCGGCGCTGAGCGATACCATGAAGCGGGGAAGCTTGATGATTTATGGCCCCAATGGAAAGTGGCCGAAGCTGAAAGATTTGGCGCGGGAGTTGAAAATTGAAGTCGATGAGACGAAGTTACACAATGCTTTGTATGACATCGACCTGTGTGCGCAGTGTCATTTTGCGTTGGAAGATCGGGGGTTTTGATGGGCTTGATGAAATTGAGAGATATGCAGGGCTTGCGCTGGGTGGCGAGACAAACAAAGAAACCGGCGAAGAATGTGCAAGGTGAGTTGTTCGGGCCCCATACGGGGGGAGCGGGGGGAAAAAAGCCTGCAGCCAAAAATAAGAAGTTATCATGTCAGAGATTAAAACAATCGGCTTAATCATCTTCGGCGGCGCGGCCGCCTTTTTTATTCTGTGGCTCGCCGGCCGCGTGGCGCGGATCGTTTTCAATATGCGTTTCTGGCCGCTACGGATGGTATGGCCTTACTTCATCCCCGAGGCTTTTAAATTTCTCAAGCATACCGCAAAGAAAGCGCGGCACTGGAATTTGTTGGGCCTCGTTGCCGTGCTCGCGTCGATCTGTAGTCTTTGGGTGACGTACAAGCTGGCCGGGCTGTGGGCGAGTCATGGCTGGCATGGCTATGAAATTTCATGGCTCGGACTGCAAACCTATTTCGTTTTCTGTGATCACGGCTATCACAATGCCGCGCTGTGGATAATGCGCGCCGTGGTCGTAATCACCGCACTGAATTTTTACACTAAGCTTTTCATGAGCTGGGAGGATTGCCGGCGTGAAATACTCGACGGCTTCGCGGCGAACAAATTTTTCGACTCCGGCCAAGCGAAGATTGAAGCCCCGGCGCCGCATACTTATTTACTGAAGACGCGGGCGCCCGTGCATATCAAAAAAGTTTTCGATCAACTCGATGCGATTCAACGCGCCGCCGGGGTCATGTTGATTGGCGTTGGCAATGCGCCGCCTTCTGGCATTATGATTATCGCCAGTAAAAAGGGGTTGCCAAAAAATAATTTGCGTCTTGGAAACTTGCCCGGTGCCCTGTCGCGCCTTGAGCCGTGCATTGGACTTTCACCGATTCCAGTTTGGTGGAACTGGCGGAAGAAACGTCACACCGGCATCGCTGGAAATACCGGCGATGGAAAGTCTAACATTGCACGCACACTTTGCGCGCAGACGAACTTAGCGGATCCCGACGTGGTCAATATTTTCGTCGACATCGAGGGCGTAGATTGGCAAATGAGACGGCCGCCGCGAAACGTTATCCACGTTTCAGACATTGAAGTTTTCGAGCGGGTCATGACGCTGATTGAAGACGAACGCAAAAAACGTTTGCGCTGGTGTTTGCAAAAAAGCACTGATCACTCCGGCGTAACAGACGTGCTTGACTTGGAAGATGCCACGCGCTGGAAAAATCCAATCAAGGTTCCCCGCATTTACATTTACTTCGATGAGTTTGATGCAACGCACGAGCTTTACAAGCATCGAAAAGATTATCAGCGCGGCATCACGTTGTATGCGTCATTCACCAAGCGGGGAAGGAAATACGGAATCTCCACCGTGCCAATCACCACGCGGCCGGACTTCGAGACATTCAGAGGTGCACGTGACCAAATGCGTTGGATCGGCGTCGGAAATTTTCGCGCGCGCGCCGGTGCGATGATTTTCGAGGAAGACATTGCCGGCTGGAATGAAGTTGGCTCGTTCAAGTATGAGCTGGACGCACCTTACGACGGCCTCGGCATCGCTATGGCCCCACATGTTCCACTTTCCGGCGCGGATGATTCGCTTGAGAAAGTTTTGCAGGCCACCGCATCGCGAGCTTCGGAAAATTGCCTGAAGCTCGGCGATTGGTTCAACACGCAATTGCACCGCGTACAACACGACGAAGAACTTGAGAAAATCCATGAAGCTGTTGAAAAATATCTTGCCAGCGCGCGATAATCGTATGGTTCTTGATCTCGAAGTCAAGGATTTGGATTATCGGCCGGTAAAAGGCCTCGGCAAGGATCGCGACGACTTGCCCATTGCGACAAAGCTTGTGGTTTTGATTAGACAGCGCGGCGTGTGCGCGTATTGCTGCACGCCGCTTGTCATTGGTGTGGATGGAAAAAATTTTTGCCTGGAGCGTGGGGTAAATCGACGGCCCGGCCAGCTCGATCACGGCATCCCGGTCTGGCAGGGGGGGCGTGACGACGTGCGCACTATGTGCTACTTGTGTGCGTATCACAACGGGTTTGAGTTCAAAGGGGGTGGGATCGAACTTCATGGCGCGTTCACCGCGGCGCGCCTGGGACAAACGATTAAAGAAGATTGGCGGGCGATGCTCCAGGCCTTAATCGCCAGCGGGCTGAAAATTTACGCTTTGCCGTTTTGGTGGTATCAGCCCACTCCGCCGCGCCGGCTCAACTTGCCGGGCTACTCGATGGACTCCGGCAAATTGGATATCGCAACGACATGGCTCACAGAAAAAGCCTGGTATGATTCAAATCTTGAAACATTCATGAAGCGCCCCGGTTTCGGCAAAATAAAAAAGATGATCTTGCCGGAAATTGAAAAGCATAACCTGGCGTATGCAAAATAAAAAAGCCCCGCATTGCTGACGGGGCTTTTTTCACGATGATCGGGCGCAGCACAGTAGGAAATATAAATCAAAATTTCTACAGTATGCGAATTGGCATTGCCGGTATGCCCTGCGAAATCAAGCGCGGGTTTTCCGGCTGTTGTTGGCTATTGGAAGCATAAACTTGAATTTCAAAGTCGATTGGTTTGACATTTTCTTCCCACATTTGCTCACCGAGTTTATCGGCGATAGAAAACTCAGAAATTGCAATGCGTTCATATGGCCCCAAATTTTCTGACTCGAAAAGAACGTTATAGTTCTTCTCGAATCTTTGGGCGAAGGACTTTATTTGCAATCCAGCGTCACGCAACGCGAGATCGACTGGATTATCCTTCCCTTTTCCCCATTCCCCGATCTCACAATGCTCTTTTGTTACCGCCACTTTCATTTCTTCTCCCTTTGCGCCATCGCGGTGAATGCGATGACTTGTTTCAAGATTCAGTTGATTTGCCGCAGCCGCCCGACTCGCGCCGGGCTTTCCCACTACGGAGCGGAATCCGTCTCCGCGCAATCGCTCTGGACGCGGGGCAAAACTGGGCTGCGGCAGTGCTCTAATTTTTCACCGACTCTGCACTTTTCGCTGCATTATCGGCGGTATTCGCACGCTCTTCCCACAAAGCCGCAAACGCATTAACGATCTCGGCAGCGTGGGTAGCAAAATTAACCTTGTCGTTGCGCGGTGCCGGCTCCAACCAACAATTGAAATCGCCATGAAGATAGTGGCCTTTTTCGACGCAAATAAAACCTCGCCGATATTCAGAATCTTCCATGCTGGCAAGAAACCATTCTGAGCCAAGTGATCGTGATTCCATTCGTGTCACCTGGTAAACGCGGCCATCGACTGTAACGTTATCGCCGTCTCGGGCTGCTTCGGACAGACTTATTTTATCGGCGATAATGCGACATGCCTTATCCAGGCGGGCGCGCGATTTTTCGAGTTTTTCGCTCGATTGGTTTAAAAACTGAAGGGACTGTTGGAGGTTCATTTTTGACCTTGCGACTCTAACACGGTCGCCGCTTTTGTGAGTCGCTTCATTGCGCTCACGCTATTATTTATTGCAATCGTTGTGCATAAAAAGCGCTACTTATTATTATACACTTACAGCAAAATGTTTCCAAGCACTGGCTAATTTTCGCCCACATCTGGCCAATTTTCGCCATGCACATGGCCAATTATTTACCACCTATGAATATGACGGTCGCGTAAGTCTTTGTTTCACGTGAAACAATTTGCGGCACGGAAGTTGAATGATGTATTGTCGCAGAAAGAAAAATAGTGATTGCAATGAAGCGACTCACGAAAAAGGAGATTGAGAAAATGGAGAAGCCAAAGCTCGTAAAGGTAACAGAATGGTCTGGAAATGACGAAAATAAATTCGCCGTCATGTTCGGCGAAGGATTTGGAGCGCAATTCGCGTTTATCAGCGAGGACGGATCTGTCGGTGATAGCACTGGCGTTGCCACGCCAGCGAAATGGGAAACGGCAAAAATGTCTGATCTACCGGACAATGCCGATCTCGACGAAATCACGTATCAGATCGAAGGCGAACTGTAGTTGGAAAGCCCGGCGCGAGTCGGGCGGCTGCGGCAAATTAACTGAATTTTGAAAACAGTCGAAAAATTATGGAACTCTTAGAAAAACTCGCCGCGCTTTTTGAGCACACCGAAGCGCTGAACGAGAAGACACAAAAATTCCCGGACTGTGCCCACGAGGCGCTGGTGAAGTCCGGCCCGTACCTGGGCCATGATGAAATTGCCGATTGGTGGGGCGAGTGGGGGAATGAAAATTGTGATGAAGCCGAAGAGTAGGTTCACACGAAGTGAACGCCTCAGGCGATACGAATGCGCATGCTCGTGAAGTTAGCGAGATTCGCCCTCGCCCGAGGTAATTCTGATGGAAAAAATTGACTCGACGCTTGCCGGCGCCCGCATAAAACCCCAAGCCCAAAACGGGCGCCGGTGGGCTTTATTTAAGAGATTGGTTTATGGAACTTCAATTGCAAAAACCTGAGATTGATTTCGATAGCATTAAAGCGCGCGTTGAAAGCTTTCTCGTAGAAAATAGCAATCAGTATTTGCTTGCCAGCAACGAACTGATTGCTTTGAAACGTCATCGCAACGCCATCGTCGCTCATTTCGCAGAGATGAAGTCGGCGGCACATACGGCGTGGAAGACTATCGTTGCGCGTGAAAAAAGTTTCACCGATAAGATTGACTTTTTCGAATCACTTTTGAAACGCAAGATGATTGAGTTTCAATCGGAACAAGAGCGCCAGCGACGCGAGCAGCAAGCGCGACTGCAAGCTGAAGCGGATGCTAAGGCCGCAGCCGAGCGCAAGCGGCTTGAACGAAACGCCAAAGACAACGCAAAGCGCGGCAACGAACTCAACGCCGAAATGTACCGCGAAGCTGCCGCGAATGTTTCAGCGCCCATCGTCGCCGTGGCGAGCACAGTGCCAAAGGCTGCCGGCATCAGTGCCAAGAAGGTTTTGAAAGCCAAAATCACCAATATGTCGGCATTCATCCAGGCGGCGGCCGCCAATCAAAACCTTGCGCAATTCGTTTCTGTGGATTGCGTCGGGATGGTACGCCAGGGTTGGAGAGAATGCCCCGGCATGGAGTTTTACGAAGAAGAAATTCTCAGTGCGAGGGCGTCATGAGCAAAGCAGTTGTAAAATTCAAAGAGACCGCGTTAGCGCAACGCGATGAACTGGCAGTTAATGATGTCATTTCGCAAGTTCAAAAAATTGCGCAGATCAAAAACTCTGTGATGGTCAAGGACGAACATTACGGCACGATCCCCGGCACACAAAAAGCCACGCTGTACAAGTCCGGTGCAGAAAAGCTGGCAATGACTTTTCGTTTTGCACCGCGATTTTTGGTAACAACGACACAACTCAATAACGGTGATCATCGAGAATATAGTTGTGTCTGCACTCTTTCACACATCACCAGTGGAAACTTTCTTGCCGAAGGTGTTGGAAGTTGCTCCACGATGGAAAGTAAATACCGTTGGCGCAAAGCAGACCCCGAAGTCGTCGGGCCGGTGCCACAGAACTATTGGAAGGAAAAAGACGCGGCTAAAAAAGCCGACCTTATCGGCGGCAAGGGATTCGGTGTGAAGAAAATCGGAGCGAAATGGAATGTGATAAAATTCAGCAATGATCGTGTGGAACATGACAACCCAGCTGACTTCTACAATACTTGCTTGAAAATGGCGAAAAAACGCGCGTTCGTGGATGCTGTCATTACTGCAACGGGTGGTAGTGATCTTTTTACTCAAGATATTGAAGATGACGTCCATGAAAACAATCATCATATCGATACTGCTTTTACTGAAATTCCTGATGAACCTGATGAAAAAAAAAGTAGCATCGTAAATGATCGACCGCAACACGGTGCATCGTTCCAAACGAAACAGGTTCGCCGCGTCGATGATATGCCGGAAGAGCCGCGCGAAGCCGGAGAGAAAAACGAGCCCGAGACTCCAGGCCAGCAAGCTCCAGCTTCGCCGGCGCCGGCAGACGAGATTAACGAAACGCGCGTCTCAATGACCGAGTGGAGAGAAAAAGCAAGGGAACTCGGAAAGGTAGACAAGTTTGACGCGGCTTGCAAACAAGAACTCGCAGATCGTCGCGTCAAAAAGATTGACGACCTTGCCAAGCCAGCACAAGCGGCCGTGCTCGGCAAGATGAGAATGCTCGTTGAGAGTTGGATCCCATCGGAAAAAGTATAACCCGTCTGGCTTCGCCACCTCCCCGAAGCGGCTGCTAAGCGTTAGCATTGCGCCACCGGCCAGGGATGAAAGCGGGTGGCGATGCCGGATGGTTGAAAGCCACAGAAACAGGCCGTCGGGCTACTGATTGACGCAGACGGCAGGCAAAATACGAGGTCAATCCGCAGCGAAAGCGATAAAATGCTCTCGGCGCACCGTGTACCACGGCGCTGAAAGCGGTCTGAAAGGCCGCGCCGAGATTATATGCCTTCCAAGTTTTGTGCGAGTACGCTTACTGATCAGGCAAAACGCTTCGCGGAAGGCTCCCATCGCGCCGTAGAGCAGCGGAAGCTCGCTTGGCTCATAACCAAGAGGTCGCGCGTTCGAGTCGCGCCGGCGCTACTATGGTAGGTTCGAGTCCTACAAGATGAAGTTAGGTGGCACAGTTCGAATCTGTGAAGGCGAGTGGGTATGGTGCCCAGCCAAAGCTGTTGTGGTGTAGCCGAACTTCATCACTTGCGAGTCTGGCGGAACTGGCAGACGCGCCGGCCTTAGGAGCCGGTGGCCGAAAGGCCGTCAGGGTTCAAATCCCTGGATTCGCACAAAGAGAGCAACGCTTGTGAGTCCTTCGATGCTCTCTCCAAAAAAAATGTAAGGATTCTGGCAAATTTTGTACGTGACAGCGAATGAGTCTAATAGCGGCGTACAAAATCATGGCGTAAAGCTTTTGAGGTAAAAGCACTCCCGAAAGGGTTTGAGATTGTCGGTTCGAATCCGGCTGCGCCGCACAAAGCATGTTCTCAATCCGCGTGGAATTCGCCTTCACCGGCCGCGCGCCGCGCGTTGAGAAATCTAAAAAATTCATTAAACCACCATGATATGAACTCAAACGACGAAAAAAAATCTCAGCTACAAATCGAGCTTTGGAAACTTGCACTCGAATGGCTCGAGGTTGATTGCGCTGTGTCTTCCGTGTTGCTCGGAACTATCGCTGCGCTGAAGATTGGGGCAAGCCATGAGCTGGCGATTTATCTGCTTGATTTTTCCAAGTCATGTATGGAGAAAAGAACAGCAGATTATGATTGTGTTCGCGATCAAATTAAATACGCCGAGCAAAGCGCCCAATTGCAATTGAGCATGGCGAAACGCTCGGCAAAAAAATAGCTACCCGCGTCGCAAGACGCTCATCCTTCACTGCCCCGGTTTCGCGCGCCGGGGCATCGAAAATAATCCCGGGCGGCAAAGGCCACCGCGAACGGGCCCGGCAGCGATAACATCAAAGCTCTAAGCCCCGTAAACGTCGGAAAGCCGCTGTCAGCGGCATGGATATGCCGCTCGGATTTAAAAGGAAAAATCTATGCCAAAATATTCAATCGACGATTTTAAAAATTTTGAGATCGTCAATGGAATTACGCAATGCCCATCTGGGTATTATTCTTTTGGTTCATTCGCGAAAGGGTGCTCTTTCGCGGAAGGGTGTTCATTCACGGAAGGTTGTTCATTCGCGAAAGGTTGCTCTTTCGGGGATGGTTGCTCTTTCGCGGAAGGGTGCTCTTTCGCGGAAGGGTGCTCGTTCGCGGAAAGGTGCTCGTTCGCAGAATGGTGCTCGTTCGCGAAAGGTTGCTCGTTCGCGGAAGCGTGCTCGTTCGCGGAAAGGTGCTCGTTCGCGGAAGCGTGCAAAGCTGTCTCACCGATATGGGGATTTATTTATGAGCCTCCATTTGAAACGGTGGGGAGAATTCTTCCCCCTCCGCGATCAAAATCTTTCTGGGAGGAGAAACTGGGCTTAATGCTTATAGGATGTTATGACGAGATTGCTATTCAAATCGGCCCTAAAATTAAAGAACTTCTCAAGCGTCCAGGATGGTCAAAATGCGAACGTAGAATTTTAGAAAGTTGGGTTCCAGATCAACAGGAAACCGCTTGACTTTTAAAAAAATATTTAGTAAGTTTTGGCGCGGTCAAAAATGACTGCACAGAACTGCGGCGAAACGCCGATGGTTCGGCGCCGGGCACGCGCTCAAGTCTAAGGTATCGAATCGCGTCTCACCTAAGAGCCTCGATTCGAGCCGTCTTCACAGTCGTTCCTTAGCGCGGCTGTGGAGGTGCCCCGGCTCGGATCGGGGCTTTGTATTTAAGGATGCATCAATGGATATTCACATACTTCGAAACCTCGTAATGAGGTACGGCGCTGAATTGAACCTGTCATCCGTTGAGAAGGAGTGTATTTGGCATTTGCTCGACCACGATCACAATGGAAAAGGCTACTCATACCCTTCGGAGGCTACAATTGCGAAACGAATGCACATCAGTGAACGGTATGTCAGAGACATCATATTACGGCTCGAAAAAAGAAAAGACTTGATCACAGTTAAAAGAGTTGCCGGGTCATCAAATCAATATCGCTATCACGGTATCATGAAAGCGATGCACGTTTTTCTTGATCGTGAAAATGGACGTGGAAAAAAACGTGTTCAAAAATCTGAAGATCAGTTGTCACTTATTGAAGAATCAGCAAAACCACCCAGGAACCCCAGTTCCGCCCCTACCCAGGAACCACAGTTCCGCCCACCCAGGAACCCCAGTTCCGGGGTACACAGGAACCACAGTTCCGCCCACCCAGGAACCCCAGTTCCTTCGAACACTGCAAAGAACTCTGCAAATAGAACCCTGCAAGATAACACGAGGGAGAAAAGCGCCATCCCCCCACGCTATCAGCAGGAGTTTGAGCACTGGAAGGTGGAGCAAGGAAACAGGATATTCCAGATTGAATTTGACGAACCGCCGTTGTGGACTCTCGCCGATGCAAAAGAATTTGCCAGGTTGCGAAGTGACGGAAAAAGACTCGAAGAGATCACCGATCGCTATGAGCAATATATCAGGACAAATAACGCATGGTATGCAAAAAATGGGTACAGCTTTTCAGTATTCGTAAAAAACTATGCGTCATTCAACAGTAGGATTTTGGCGCGGCAGGCAGAGACAAAGGGCAACGGCAGAAATGAGGAAAGCACAGGTGACCGGACTCTTGACGTGTACATGAGTGCCATGCGAGGCGCAAAGCTCGCCGACGAAATGATGAGGGAAGCAAATGCCCAGTGATAAAATTTTTTCGCGGGGAATGGCGCTGATTGCGGCGGCGCATCCAAGCTTGAAACTTCCAGGCGATATTGGTCAAGCGGCCTTGAAAATGGAATTGAATTACTTGGACGATCAAACTTTTATCAAGGCGTGTCAAGCGGTGGCCCACAGTCATGAAACGCCGTGGGCATTCTTGTCAGCCATAGAGCAGGCGGCAGCAAAGGCGATGGGGTTCTTGGACGCGGACGGGGCTTTCAATTTGATCGGGGAACTGATTGAAAATTTCTACATGCCGGGTCTTGGCGAGACATCATGCAAGATAATCTGCGAAAAATTGCGAGAACGGAATCAGCCCGGACTTGTGCGCTATTTCAACAAATTCGGAACTGAGATTTACAACCGCGAAAACCCGTCAGCCGTCCGGGCCCAATTCAAGAAGTCGTATGAGTCAAGTATGCAAACGGAAATGAAAACATTTCTGCTTGAGGCGCCGGCGCGCGCGAAGGAATTGAACACGGGGAAAAAATTGATTGCCGCATCGGTTGAAACGATACGGCCTGAGGATTGGCAGTCACTTCGGGAGATGTTGCCGAAATTGGAGAATTAAAAAAATGAGAAAATCAAAATTTCCGATGGAAGTTTGGCGTAGTATAATCGGTTCTGGGAAATCTGATGATACTACAAAGCACGAATATCATGTTTTTGCGAAATCAGCCGCCGAGGCCGAACGCAAAGCTATTACCCTTGAGAAAAAGCTCGACAAATTTTCAAGGGTGCCAAGTCCAGTATGTTACAAGACGGAATTTGTTTTGAATGTCGAAGGATAATTCTTTCCGCGTGTGCAGCCGGCGCAATATCCCCACCGCCTGGCGGCGAACCTGGTCACGCGGAAATTTTTAAATGAACATCTTTACCACAAAAGGAGAGTTATGAACCAAACCCGTTACCTCGAAGTCGAATTTACGACTGATGAAATTATCGAAATGCGACGGAAAATTTCTGTTAATCTCACAGAGATTTCTCGCAAGAAAGATGCCCTTGCGAGTCTCAATAAGCAGATGAAGGGCGAGATTGCGCTTCTCGATGCAGAGACAAACTTGCTGGCCGACAAAGCGAATGCCGGCAAGGAAATGCGCAACGTTGATGTTTCGTCAAAAACTGATTGGAATAAAAACCGCATCGTCGTAACGCGACTGGACACCGGCGAAGAAATTGAAAACCGTACGCTCCGCGCCGATGAAATGCAAAAGGATATGCTGGAAGAATGATGCTCAAACAGATACAAGCGCTTGGTCGCTTAAAGATCGGTGAGATGAATCGTACCGAACAAGCCTATAGTGACCACTTGGAAATTCGTAAGCGCGCCGGAGAGCTGGCTTGGTTCAGATTTGAAGGACTAAAATTTCGTCTTGCCGATAATACTTTTTATACGCCGGATTTTTCTGTCATGCTCGCCAATGGTGAAATCGAATTACATGAAGTTAAAGGACATTGGCAAGATGATGCACGAGTGAAGATTAAGATTGCGGCCGAGATGTACCCATTTCGCTTTACTGCGGTAAAAAAAAATAAAACGGGATGGGAGTACGAAACTTTTTGAAGAATGAAAAACGAAATCACCAAACACCAAGTCGTTGCCATCATGCTCACGTGGCCAAATCACAAATTTGTGATCACCATGCGAAACGCCAGGGTTGCGGAGAATCCAAACCGCTATCACGAACTTTTGCGCGAGATGGTGATGATTGTGAAGTCCGATGCAACTGAAGTTTGGCGCGAGGCAGAAAGTCTCATCGCGGCGGCAGAAAAGCCATTGCGGTTGGACTATGCGCTTTTTTTTGAACGCTCACCCATGTTTTCCGGTGAGCGCGTCATTACCGCTGACTTCAAGCACGGTGATTTCGCCGGGTCGATTTTGCACATGTGCAAATACGGCGCCCCCTGGATGGGATTGCTTTCATCACAGAAGCACCGGAAAGAAGCCACGGATGCTTACAAGGCGTTCCGTGAAAACCATGAAATAATTATAACGCACCCATGAAAGAAATCAAACAAATTCTCCAAGAAAGAGTTGAAGCTTCGTGCCGCTACGAGACAAAACGAAACTACCTCAGCATGTCAAAAATTGCTGAATGCTCACGAAAGCTTGCTCTTGAGATGATCAATGGTACAAAACCAGATTATCAAACAAGGGGCAGATGCTGGCTCGGCTACCACTTTGAGGACATCATTGCCCAATGGCTCATTGAAGAAAAGATTTTACTCCCCACATCAAGGGGTAAAGAAATCTCAGCATTTGAGGGGAAGTTTAAAGGTCACATCGACGGCCACACCGAACAAATGAAATTGATTGAGATAAAAAGCCTCAATGAAATCAAATTTCAAAAACTCTTGAGCGATATAAAAGTCCCAACAAGGAACTTTCTTCAAACACAAACCTACATGTACAATGGCGGCTTTAAAGAAGCTATGATCATCTACGTTTGTCGTGAAACAATGGAATTTGCAGTGCGCTCATTTAAGCGCGCCGACATAATTGGTCAACGCATGAATGAAAAAGCTCTCAAAATTATCAATGCACTTAACGCTATGGAAATCCCTGATTGTGATTGTGACTATTGCCAAAAATAACCTGGGAAATCACAGTAACCAAACCAACAGGAGCATTATGAAAAAAGTATCTGAAAAATCTAAAGATGTTTTACGTTTTCTCGTTAATGGCGGGGGGACGCAGGTGCAAGATGGTATAATGCGCGAGGGTCGCGCATTGATCACGCGCGGTCTGGCCAAGAAAAAAGGCCGGTTTCTTGCTATTACCGCCAAAGGCCGCAAGTTCATCGAGAATCAATAACCCTCCTTACACCTCCAGCCCCGGGCTTGTGACGGCCTGGGGCTTAACCATCCGAACAATGAAAAAATCGAATTGGCAAAACTGCTATTCCGAGCAATGGGCGGGGATTTTGATCCCGCCGGCGTTCGCGCATCCGGCAAAAATTTCTTTGGCGTTGGTGAGAAAAATTTTTACCCATGCGCTGAAAAATGGCTGGATTAACAAAGGCGACACCTGCCTTGATCCGTTTGCTGGCATTGGCGGCGTGGCGTTCGGTGCAATGGCGGCGGGCTTAAAATTTGTCGGGCAGGAGTTAGAGCCGCATTTCGTGGAATTGGCAAATGGCATGGACTGCACGCCAGAAAAATTGTGCCCAACTTGCAAGGCGCGCTCTGAGCAAACCGCCTCAAAAAATGGCAATCTGTTTGATGAGGTAACAGGCAATCACCACTTCGAAGGCAATCTTGAATTTTGGCAGCGCAAATTCGGGTTATCCGGCGCGGTGATCTTGCAAGGCGATTCGCGTCGGTTGCTGGAAAATTTGCGCGGGCGAGTTGAGTGCGTGGTGTCGAGTCCGCCGTTTCAAGATCAAACCGCGCAACAAGATAGAAAATTTAAAATGCCGCATGATACAACTGGAAATATAAATGTTGATTATGGTTCAACCGCCGGCCAACTTGGCAACCTTCCCGCCGGAAATTTCGATGCCGTAATTTCTTCGCCGCCGTATGCAAATTCAATTCGTTCCGGCAATGGCATTGATCCCGATAAATTGACGGGTAACAAGGCCGGAAAGAACTCGCAGGCATTTTCTCAAGGCTACGGCAACTCCCCCGCGCAGCTTGCCGAGATGCCGGAAGGCCAATTCGACGCGGTGGTGAGCAGCCCGCCGTTTCTTTTTACAAAAGGCGGCTGCGGGGAATTGAAAAACAATACCGATGCAGAACGGATATCCAAAAGCATGAAGGCCACAAGCAATGAAGCTTACGGAAACTCCCCCGCGCAACTCGGCGCGATGCCGGAAGGCCGTTTCGATATTACGGTGAGCAGCCCGCCGTATGAGGACAGTGTAAACAATGGAATTTCTGGCATTGATTGGAATAAAGCAAATTTAAACCGTGCTGATGGTAATCCAAGAAATTCGTTAAAGTCACCGGCAAAAGATTTTGAATTTAAATATGGGTCAAGTAACGGACAAATCGGCGCCAAATCCGGCTCCACCTTTTGGAGCGCCGCGCGCGAAATCGTGGAGCAATGTTTCCTTGCGCTCAAGCCAGGCGGCCATGCCATTTGGGTAACAAAGCGTTTCGTCCGCAATGGCAAGATTGTCGAGTTTAGCCAACAGTGGGCGAAACTATGCGAGTCGGTTGGATTTAAAGTCGTGTGCTGGCATCATGCGATGCTTACTCAATCCGGCGCGATCCAAATGGCCATTGACGGCAAAGAAACGCAAAGGATCAAAGAACGCAAATCTTTTTTCCGGCGTCTGGCTGAACAGAAGGGAAGCCCGCGAATTGACTGGGAGGACGTTATTTGCATGGTAAAACCGAAAAACGCCCTATAACGCCCGTAGAGCGACGATAATTTTTGGAGTCCTAACCTACGATAAAACTGTCAGCGTCACGCCTGCCGCGAAATAACCGGATTAAAAGTTATCCTAAAGCCATTTTTTAAAAAGCCGAGCCAAAATAAAAAGCCCAGCGCGTGAGAAACGCCGGGCTTTGCTGTGGGGTAGGGGAAGGAAGAAGATCACTTATAGGCGATGGATAAGCCGAGAGTGTTTCTTAAAATGCGATCTGTGGTTTTATCGACCGGCAACTTGACAAAACACTGAACAGCAACCCGGCCGAATGTGTACCCGGCCAGCGCTTTGAATTGCGCCAAGATGTTATCGTTGAAGCTCTGGCGAGTTTCCGTTAAAAAATAGTTTCCACCAAGCGCCGCTCCCATAGAAAAAGCCCCGTAAACATCTATCACCGAAAAATTGTAGGGGATAACTATTTCCAGTCTGTCTGCCAATGTTGTTCTTTTCAGCGCAATCATTGGCATGAGCTTTATGTCATACCCTAATATGATTTCGTTTTCAATATCGAATTGACGCGATATCCCGCCGCCCAAACTCACGGCATCGCTGGCGAAGGCTTGAAAATCTTCGGGGTCGCCGAGCATCCCGAAGAAACGCGCCTGGTTTGAGTAGCGGGTAATCGGGACATACACGAAATATTCAAGCTTGGTTTTTTCAATCTCAAGCGCAACTGATAAACGTGGATTGGAAAAACTCGTTGACTGCACCGCGCCGGCGTCAAGCCGGGCCAGTCCCCACTCAACTGAGAAATCGCCGAAATTATTCTGAAGCATGTATAGCCCCGACACCCCGCCTTGTGCAAATTCAGAATAGCGCGGACTGGTAATTTCCAATTTGATTTGCGCATTTACGGCCGGCGCAAGTAGCGCGACCGGAATCAGCCACAGCAAAAAAACTCTTTTCATGGTCATCACCTTTCTTTATGAGTCATTGTTCCCAACAGATACAGCACACGGTGAATGATAATATTTAAAGCTGCCACCAAAACCCAATCGGCCAGGCGGTCGAATGATTGCCACGGCCAGCCCAGGAATTGAAAAACTATCCAAGCAATTATTAGGTCTCGCCGCAGCCAGTTCACGCCATGCCAATACCACCAACTCACCCCCGGACCGCGTGCGCTTATGCCGTC
This sequence comes from Phycisphaeraceae bacterium, assembly GCA_020848195.1. Taxonomy (GTDB): domain Bacteria; phylum Planctomycetota; class Phycisphaerae; order Phycisphaerales; family Phycisphaeraceae; genus JADLAP01. Next base: position 26,902 of record JADLAP010000305.1, on the reverse strand, counting down.
GTGGAAATCGCCTACCACTCGAATAACTACGGCAATGATTAAAAGTTCAAGTTGATTCATTGGGTCACTCTAAAACCTTGCGGCGCGGCCGGCGGCGTCACGTCCGGCGTACTACTCGCGCCATCGTAAACGAAACGCACGGCGTCGGCCATGACCGAACCGTTGGCTGCGTCACTCACGCGAATGTTGTTGCTGCTCCCGGCCGCGAAGGCATAGCGGCCAAGATAATTCCACGCGCCGAAATTGGTAGACTGGTTGACGGTCACGGTTTCCGTGCCGCCATTGTAGTAGATCTTGTATGGTACGTTCGTGCCTTCGGTCACTGCGCTTTCCGAAGCACCAAGCCAGCCATGCCACTCGTAAACGCGATAATATCCGGAAAGCCCAAATGTCGGGCGAAATACAACGCTGTCCGCACCGCTGCCGGCGGCAGTGTAGGCATAGCCGTAAAGCGTGGCAGGATCGCCCGGGTCCTCGAAGAATCGATCTCGCAACGAGTAGTAATCACCCCCCGACTCATCGCCATCGCGTGGCAAGCCCGTCCATGTGCCGTAAAACCTCGCCGAGTCGCTGCCTGGACTTGTGCCATGCCTCCAATTGTCAACAATCACGTCTGCAATCACCGTATCAGGTTCCGTAAGTAGGATTAAGCTTGTACCATACACCGACCCAACATTTCCCGCGATGGTTGCAGTTGCACCGGCAACCGATTCGCTGGAAAATTGCTGGCCGTTGTTCACAGTCGGGTCTTGCCCGCCGCGAAAATGATAGTACGGCCCGGCATAGCCGGACAGCGCCTGTAAGTTCGCATCGCTGACGGTTTGATTTGTGCCCGTGCCGTTAAAAATTACAACGCCGCGGTCGAAAAACCGGGCATACAACCCGCCTTCGCCACCGGCGCCAGTGCGGAATTTATTCGCGGCGTTTTTGGGATAGCCTAGATCAAGATTAAATTCGTCATACCAAAGCGTGTACATGTGCTGCTCATCTGGGCTGAAAGAAAAATAGCCGTCGCCCATTAAAGTGAATCCAAGCCAGAAACGCATCTGCGCGTAATTTTTTTCCGGTCGCCCTTCAACATGGTTAGGCATGTTTACGTTATCTTCGCCGTCAATGAGCATGACATGAGGTGTCGGCGCGGTTGCTATGAAATCAAGATACGTGTCCACGTTATAGGTCACGTCGCCGAGTGAGTAGAAAAAAACCGAATGTTCTTTCAACATCCCATTCGTGTTTGTCCAGCCATAAGTGTGCATGCCCCCGCTATTTACTAAAATCACTTTGTTGCTGCCAATCAATGCGCGTGCGCGCGCAAGGATTTCATTCAGGCCACTTTCAATTTGATCGTCAACCCAGCTGCCCCCCTTGCCGCCTTCATTGTAATCGTTCAGCCCATTACGATCAAGGTCGATGTCATTGTTTGCGCTGTTGGGACTATTCCAAAGGCCATCAGTAGCAAGCCCATCGTAGTAGCTCATATTCACCAAGCCCACATGCCAAGCGGCCAGAGCTTCATTGTATCGTAGACCTGCAAAACTCGTTGTAGTACCAAGCGGACAATAGTCCGTCAAATCCATGTAGAAATCTGATTCAGTATAAAGCGAAATAAAACTCCCGTCCGCGTGTTTTGTTTTCCACTCGTTCGGTATGTCATAGCCATAACTGAACGGCCCGGCGTTCCAATCGCGCGTCGGTAAAATGATGCAATCAGGATTGAGCGCTTTCACCGCCGCCGCAAAACCTGTTGAAGTTTGTCCGGTATTTATGAGATCGAAGCGCGCGTGCCACCATGGTGTCCCACTGCCAAACTGAAAAGCGCCGATACGCGGGTAATGATGGTTAGCAATTTGCGCGAGTGCTGACGTGCTGCACAGCACAAGAATGAGTAAAATTTTTTTCATTGACTTATTCTAAAATTAGTCGGAGTCGCCGGCGGCGTGGTATCAACGGGAGGCTCAGTGTCGCCGCTTGACGCCCAATTAGCGAAATCGTAATTGATCGTTTGCCCGTGTCGAGTGACGGTGAAATTTTGGTTTGATGGATTGGTGATAATCGCAACCGGCGAGTTTAAGTTGGTTACTTCTGTCACCGTGAAGCGCGGCCAGTTGCTATACATTTTCACGAAGGCGCCCGGCCCATCTTTGTAATACGTCGATCCGCTGCTATCGGTGATAAAAGTCCCGCGCCGCGTGCGGTAAGTATTTTCATCAATGAACCGCGCACCCGTTCCCGTGTAAGGATTGCTCCCGAACTTCGCTTTAAACGTGGCATAATCCGTTTCATCAATTCCGAGCCGCGAGACTTCAATCACACCCTGCCCGTCTTGGAGTGCGATCGCCACCGCCGTATTGCCTTCCCGTTTAAAAGCCCATGTTCCGGTATTGCCCTCCTGAAAATCCCATGAATTGGTTGAAAGTGCTTGGTGAAGAATGAGACCGGCGCCGGAAATATAAATGGCGTCAAGATATTGATGGCCGTTCTTCCCCATGTCGCTGTAGCATTCGCCAGAGCATGACGATTCATTTAGATCGTCAGGATTATCATTCACCCATAATCGAAAGTTGAATCCCGGCCGCGCCACGGGAAACGGCCCGCTGTTGTTGCTGTTGAGTTCCAGGCACCAGTCGCCGCCGTCGGGGTCACAGCCCAACGTGAAAAGCTTGTTCACGTACATGTATGCCCGCTGCATGGATGTCTTGACGATATGTGCATAGCCGGCCGGTTCATCTTGATAGCGGCCGGCATCTTCATCCACGGGAGGCATACGATACTGAGAAACGAAAAATCCGCCCTTGTTTCCGTAATGCACTTGATAGGGGCCACCGAAATAAGCATCGAAGGGGAAGAACCAGTAAGTTCCGTTAATGTGTGAGGTCATGTAGGTACGCCCAAGTGGCCCGCTCAAATGATGATTATTTGACGCCATGCCATGTTCAAGCAGAAATAAATCGGCCGTCAATGCCGCCCGCGCGCGCATGGTGGGATCGCTCACCATTCTATCATCGGCCAATGTGATCAAGCAATTGATGAAGTGATAAGAATAAGTTTCACTTCTCATTTCTCCATGCAGATAATCGCCATTGATGAAACGAGACATCCATGCGTAAAGCCAATCGCGGCAAAGTTCTTTCGTGTTGTAAGTGCCGCCGGCCGTGTATGTCGTGCCCTCCCATGTAAAGGTTGCCGGCGCATCAAGCCCCATGTCGCCCGGGCCATATTGACACGTGCCATTATAGTTTGTTTTGTAGGCCATAATGTAACGCACGGTCACACAATTTATTTGCCCGTTGTTCCAGGCTTGCGCCCAATAGTAATCATCCCCGGGCATCGCGCTAAGAGCATTGAACAGCGTCGTTTTTACCCCACTGGCAAGCGTGTTGCCGAACCAATAATATCCCTGCAGGGCCTCCATACCGCTTTCGCGCGCGCCGTCAAACCACGGCGTTGACGCGGGCAATGAATTATAGTAGGCGTCGATGGCGCTTTGATTGGCGCTGTATTCGCCGTTCAGCATTAACGCCATGGCCCGGTTGCTGGTCATGTTGTCACTGCAAGTCGAGCCGTTCCATTTGTCATGGAGACACCCCTTGCGCGCCAGCCATGAAGCTTTTTCAGTATCAGTGATTGTTTGTGCCGATGCAACTCTAACCAGCAAGAGCAAAATAAAAATTCGTCTCATTGTTCCCTCGGGATCACAATAACATTTTTCGCCCCTAAGGATTTTCTGGAGGTCACGGTCACCGGCACAGTCACAAGAGCATAATCAGAAATGACGCCGCGCACAAGTGTGCCCTCATCGGTGTAGCAGTAAACGCCAATGTAATACGTGCCATCGGCCAGGGAAATTCCAATTTCTGCCGTGACTGGATTGGTAGATGTCGGCGCTACTCCGCTTTTAATGGTAGTGGCTCCACTCCAATCGGGGTCGGTGTAAAGCCGCGCCACTACGTCATAGCTTGAAATATTTTCCGGCGGCAGAATTTCGCCGTTGTCGTAGCGCGTAGGCCGGTTCCATTTCACGGTTATCGAGTCCGTTGTTGTTGGCGTGCTGCCGCCCGCGTCAATGATAAAATTCAATTCCGACGAATAGCCACTTTCGTTCCCGCTATTGTCAATCGCCGTGAGTGCGGCGTAGTAAGTGCCGGCGGCAAGCGTCAAGCTTTTCGTCAGCACATTGCCCACGCTTAACGAATTAGCATACGGCGCGCTTGAATTAGTGTCCCAATAAAGCTTGTAGCCGGCCAAATCCGGCTCGGTGTTTGCGTTCCATTGAAAAACCACCGGCGCGTTATCACTGAAGTGCGGCTGTGCAAATGCGCCGGCGGCAAGTAAGACGATAAAAATTGTTATCTTCATTTTTTCAGTCCTGTCAATTTATCGTTCAGAAGTAAGTCGAGCTTGGTTTCAATTGCCGCCAAACGCGAATGCAGCACGGCCATTTCAGCGCGCTCAAGCTCTTCATGTTTAACGCGCCAGTCCTCCAGGGATTTTATTTTTCCGTCATTCTGATTCACGATGTACCCAATCATGCTTAACAGAATCGTAAAGAGGACACTGGTTAGAATTTTCCAAAATCCATCCTTGTGCGGTTGCTGGTTCATAGGTTCTTTCCTAAATCAATTCGTAATCGGATTCATCGCCGCCACACGTCACCACCTGAATTAAAAAGTCCTTTGCCGCAAAATTTTGATCCTGTCGATATTTAAGATTTAATTGAATCTCGCAAAAATCCATTCTGTTGCGCGAGTATAAAACTCATCACGACAACATTTAATAGCGCCGTGACAAAGTCCGTCAATCCACCAATGTTCAACATCAATTCCAACACTCACGGCTTGATTATAGCACTCCAGCGCATAAGGAGAAAATGGAATTGGGTCTTGTGTACAATGGATAAGGTAGCAGGAATTTTCATCGGCCTCAATGCGGTCGATTGTTGCTAACGGCATACCACCACTGGTTTCAATGCACAAATTAGGAGTCCCGTAATATCCCAGATTCGAAGAATTGAGCGAATCCAATGCCGCATCATAAGTTGCAGCCATCACCCCAAAACCTCCGCTCGAAGTTCCCATGGCAACTATTTTATTAGGATCGATTTTATAGTTATTCGCGTTCGCTCGAATGAAACGTATCGCCGCGCGCGTATCTGCCCCAACCAACGGCGTACCCAGATCAATTCTTTTTGTGGTGTCCGCGAATATTTGTGTTTGCGGCAACTTTCTGTATTCGATAGCGAAAACCACGAAGCCCGTCTTTGCCATCGTTTTGCACCAAGCAACATTGATAGGTATGATTTTATTTCCTTGCCAAAATCCGCCGCCGTAAACAAAGACAATCACCCAACGTCCTGTTGCATTATCACTGCCAGGACGATAGACATCGAGCAGCAAATTTTCAGTTTTATCTTTGTATGGGTTGTAGGCACTGCCATAACTCACATTCGATTTAATTGAGACACTGCTAAATAAAGAATCCAAATAACGTGTCCCCGCTTGCTGTTGCATGACATTACTATCAACTAAATTTCGCTGATTTGACATATCATTTTCACAAGCTGCCAACAAAAGTAAAATCGCCAATAGCACACGCATAAAATTCCTTTCTTAGAAAGAAAATGAACGCCGTAACCGCCGCGTCGTATACGTTATCTGCAAAATTGCGGCTTTAGTAGGGTTGGCATTAAATGAACGAGAAACCGCCGTCCCATTTGTATCGATACTCAATATGACTACTATCGAATTTCCGCTAACCCATCCAGTACGGTTAATTACCTCTTGCAATGATGCGGCAAGGCTCGGCGAAACATCACCGCTTGTATTCGTGCTTGCAACATCCCAAGCGACACTATTCGATGTTCGCGTCCGGCCTGAAATATTATTAGATGCAGTGCTGAAAGTTGCGGCATTGTCCGCTGCTTCGCAATAAATCGTCGCATCTATTACGCGGGCAGCAACGGTATCCACACAAGTCAATGTTGCGCTAACAATCGTTGCGCCTTGAGGAATAAGCACATTTAAAAATCTTGCTCCTCCCCAATTAACTTGTGCCTTTGTTGCGATTGGGGCGCCGGTCCCGGTCGTACTCACAGAACCGGCGGCAGTTTCGACTGCATCGTCAGTGCTGGCATCAACCTGATATGAAACCGTTACCTGTGCAACAGCAAGTATCGGAGCAAAAAGGATGATTAAAAAAGTTTTCATTCTCATTTAGTCACCGAAATTTTACCGGTTGCACCAATCATAATTGCGTCGCCGGTCATGGAATCAGTTCCGCCCGTGCCATCAGCATCGCGGCGCAAATACAGAGTTACCAAATCACCTGCCGCCCATCCCGGCGATGAAAGTGAAATTGTAGTTGAATTGATGTTGCCCGCTGAGCCGCTCGTTGTTGTTTGCGTGTAGGTAATCGCAGAAAGTGCCGGGTCAAAGTTCGCTGCGGCCGCGCTGTTGGCTTCGGCCAATCCAAATACGGCTGAACCGCTCGTTGCCGCGGCCGAGTACCAAAAAATTACAAGGTCAAATGTGGTTGAAGTCGCCGTGTAGGACGGCAAGCGAAATGAGCATCTAACAATTTCATCGGTGGACGCATCGAATTGAAATGAGAAGCGTTTGACGTTCGTGCCCACATAAGCCGAATCGAGCGTCGAGCTCTGGCGAACCCATAATTCTGGACCGAGATCAAACTCAGAAATATCACCGAAAACATTTCCCGTCCCTTGCGTGTCATACGTTTTGTTGGTCAATGTATGAGTTGAAGCGTTGGTCAGAACATTCGCTCCAATGTCAATCGTCGGGTTGCCTGAAACGCCGTCGCCATTGGTAACAGTTATTTGATTTGTCGTGCCGGTGATTGTCCGCGCTGCACCAGTACCGCTACCCGTTCGTGCCCATAGACCATTTGTGGAATTGCTTGCCAGCGCATCTAAGTCACTATCTGCGGTCAACTCCGTTTTCGACGCGCCAGAATTATCCGCCGCTGTAAAACTTGAACCGATAAAATTAAGCGTTGTGCGTTGTGTAAGTCCGCTGCCTTCTTCTTGAATCGTTGCATAACCGCCACCTGCGCCGTCATCGGTTCCATCCGCAAAACCGGCCGGAACGTTAGTCAATTGACTCCAGTCTACTTTTGCTGTCGCTGAGTTTGGGACTCCGCCATTGATCACATCGTCCAGCTCTTCAATAGCCGTCTGAAGATCAGTAGCAGTAAAATTATTATCGGTGTCTGCGAATCCTATCTTTGTCCCGGTCAACGAACCATCAGCCAAGTCAGTTAAATCGGCGTCCAGCGGTTGCCGATTTTCCATTTCATCGCGCACTGCATCTTTTTGTGGCGCGCCGGTGTCGCCATTCCAACCCGTTGCATCATAGACCTCAGCGGGAACATTCACTGGCAAAGTTGAGGTAAACCCGGCCTGCGAAAAGAGAAAGTCATTGGTTGGCGTACCATCGTTATCACCAATCATGCGCAAATAAAACACGTTAGCATCTGCACCATCATTATGCCGCAAGTCAATTAAAGCATTGTCATTTGCTGCGTCTGCGTCTGTGTTTGTGATCGTTAAAACAGCTTCCCCACTGGCATCTATCGTTGAAGTTAAATCAGTTTCATGGGCGCCCATTGCAATCGTTGCATCGCTGCCCGCGTCTCCAATTTCATTCCACAAAACCGCATCGGCATCAATTGCTGCAACGTTGCTGGTATAGGTGAAATCGCCATGATCACCATTCGCCATTTTTGCCGCGGTAATTGAACTGGCCGCATATTTAGAATTTAAAATTGCCCCATCGTTAATATCACCCGCTGAAATCGCAAGTTGTTTGTATCGCGTTGAATCAAGGGTTGCAACGCGAATATCTGAATTTATCAGAGCGCCGTCAATTGTTCGTGTCGAGTCAATCGAGTTTACATTAACAAAAAGCGAATCGCTGGTAATAGCCAATCGTCCCACGCCCGACAATTTGGGATTAACGTCAAGAGTTGCATCGCCTGAAGTTGCACCGCCCTTCAATCCATCGCCAGCAACCACAGAAGTAATGTCGCCCGAGCTTGAACTACTGGCTGACATTTTCGTGATATATAGAAATGTGTTAGGAATCCGAATCCCGCTTAAATTTGTCGTTGCCGTTAAGCGGATCTCATATTTTACGCTTGTCACCAGCGGGCCGTAGTACACTGCTTCATAAACAGACGTGTAGTCGCTATTTGCACCCTCACTCGAAAGCAATGTCCCCGTGGTGCTGTTTGTTTTGGCCGCGCCGTTGGTAGCGTCATAAATTTGAAATTCAAACGGCGACGATGGAGTAACCGAAAAGTTAACTCGTAAAACTGCCCGGATGGTGTAATTGGCATTTTCAGTTACGGTAAACCGTCCCATACTGGCCGCATTGTTTGTTGCTGAATACGTTGTTGATGTATCCATCACAATCGTAGTTCCCGATAAACCCGCAACCGCCTGCCATTTTACATGGTCACCGTTACTAATATCTGTGCTTTGAACGGCATCCAGCATAAAAAAACCAAAATCAAAATCAGCCGAACCCCCGCCGCCGCTCACTGTCGCCCAGGCCGGATTGGCGCCAGCGCCATTGGTTTTAAAAAATTGTCCGGACGTTCCTGCCGCAAGCCTTACCCAATCAGTCCCGTTATAATACATCACATCGCCCTGAGCATCGCTGCCGAGTGCTATCTTGGTTCCGTCAATTGTGTTGCTGGCAATCTTCGCCCCGGTTACAGCGCTCGCGGCAAGATCGGCCGTATTAACATTCCCGTCTTTAATGCCCAGAGACGTAATGTGTGCAGTTTTAATTTTGTTAGAGTCGGCTACCGAATTGGCTAAATCAGCCGTCAAAATTGAACCGTCAATAATATCAGATGAAACAATCCCGGAAATATGCGATGAATCCAAAGCCGCAACAAACATGGAATCTGAAACGAAGGCCAAGCCCGAACGATTGGCCTTACGCAAAACTTTTATTGAATCTGTGAGCGCAACCAATCCATTGCCTGACAAAATTTTCACTTCGAGCGAATCGGCTGCCGGTTCGGTGACTTGCAAGCCGCCACGAAAGTCAATACTGGCCGGCGACACTGAAACGGCATTGCCGTCATCCCGTACTCTAAAATCGCCGCTTCCTCCGCCGCCACCCGTATCATCAGCGCCATCGGCAAAGCCTGCCGGAACATTGACCAATTGCGACCAATCTACTTTTCCCGTAGTGGCGTTTGGCAAACCTCCGTTTATCACGTCATCAAATTCAGCAACTGCCGCGTCAATGTCGGTCGCCGTGAAATTGCCGTCCGGATCACTAAACGCGATTTTTGTTCCGGCTATCGCTCCGCTCGAAAGTTCGGTCGGGTCAAAGGTCAATGCCGTGCCGCTGATTGAAAGTCCGAGGCCATCAAGGTCAGTTATCTTTGTGGCATCGGTTACAAAGTAAACCGTAGATGATCCGGCGAGATTGGGAAGCTTAAATGTTGCGCTCGCGCTCGTGGGGTCATCGGTGGCGATGATGTTGTAAATGTTGTTGTCGGTCGTGCCCTCGAGCCGTAAGGCATTCGCGCCGAGAATTTCAGCGCTGATGAAATTCCATTGTCCCGTTAAAGTATAATTTCCGGCTTGATCGAAACTTCCTCCTCCGCCGCTCCCGCCGCCAAGCTCGACATTGACATAATTTCCACTTGATGTTTTAGCCTTCGCCCTTATCGAGGTATCGGCGTCGTTTACCCAAAACTGAATGACGTTCGCTGAGAAAAACCCGTTCGCCGCCGCGCTATCAGCAACGGTGATCATTTGCAATTTGAGGTCATCAATGATGTCAACGTCCGCAATTTCTTCGTTGCCTTTGTAAGTGTTGGCGTCAATGCCGCCAAATCCAATAGGGGAGAGCACGCCCACGCTACTCATCTGCACGCCGTTCGTCGTGCCGCCCGCGGTGAAGCGCAATGGGATAACGTCTGCATCATTCGTGTTGATGTCAAAGAGAATACCGCCCGTGGGGTTGCCGGTGGCTTGCTCAATTGTAACCATCGATCCGGACGAAAAACTTGATTGCATGGAGAAAGTAACCGTCTCAGCGTCGGCATTGGACACCAGCGAAACGGCGCTGGTTGGCGCGGTCAAGCTTGACCAAGCGGCCGTTGCCGCTCCAATGAAATCAACGTTGCTCCCATTCTGCCGGCCACGAAATTTTCCGGTATCTGTCCTATACCAAACATCGCCATTGGCCGGACTTGACGGGTCTGCCGCGAGTGAACCCCAATTTAGGCCAGCAAGCGTAGCATCGGGCGCGAACGTTTGGCGCACCCCGGAAGGAAACGCTATCGCGCCTGAAATCGTCGGCGTGGTGATAGTGGGGGAAGTTCCGAACACGGCCAGGCCGCTGCCGGTTTCATTAGTGATCTTGCCCGCGAGTTGCGCCGAGGTGATCGACGCCAACTCATTTGAGGAGACGCCGCCGGCGGCAATCCGCAAGCCGGTCGCGGTTTTTTCCAACGTACTGCCATTCAAATAAATCATCAATGAATCAAGCGCCCCGCTGCCCGCCTTCGCGTAAAGGCCGCTGTTGGAAGCCATGATGATCCGTAAGGTGTCAGTGTCGGCTTTAATTCCGTCAGAGCCAATGACGAAAATATTGAGTGAATCGGCCGCGGCCGCCACGGCCTGCAAGCCACCGCGAAAATCGATTGACTGCAATGCCGAAGAAATCAAGCTCCCGTCATCACGCACGCGGAAAGATGTTCCGCCTCCCCCGCCGCCGCCGGTTGCGTCTGCCTGAAATGTCACTACACGCCCGGCGCCCGCCTTTAAAACAAAACCTGCCGTGGGTGGATTGTCCAGGGCAAGCTTGAATTGGAACACGCCGGAGTTATCATAAAAATAGAGCGTATCGTCGTTTGCAATGATGCCCCCATTGTCAGAAAATCGCAAAGTGTCCAGCAACGCCCGCTTGAATTGCACGAGTGAACTTGTTGCAATCGACTGCGGCAAGCTGAACGTCAACGAGCTGGCCCCCGGCGTTAAGGTTATCTGATTTGATGTTCCGAGAAATTGCTTGTATTCGTTCGCACTGCCGCCGCTATTCATGCCTACGATGTAATTGGCCGTGCCCAGGGGCAGTACGGTAACGGCTGATGTCGCGTCGCCAACCACAAGGGCATTGCTGGCCAGGGCGCTGCGCTCACCGATAACACCACCGCTCGAAACAATCAAGCGCCCATTGTTCAGGCTCGAAATGGATTGCCCGAGGCCGCCGCGGGCCACCGGCAAAAAACCGCTCGTGAAATCATTCGATGCGTCCAGGCCTGAAATCGTGCTGGTTGTGTGGTTATGCGAATCGTCTACCACGCTTAACACGCCAAGAGATGTGATCGTCGCATCGCCGGCCAGCGTTCTGTATGTCAAAACCCCCGTCCCATCGCCCACGAGAATTTGTCCTGTGCTGCCGGTTGCCAACTTTGACAGCGCAATGCCGGCTGCATTTGCAATCTTGGCATCGGTGATCGAAAGCGCCGGAATGGTGAAATCTATGCGGTCCGTCGATGCCGTGCCCGCAATGCCGATGCTATTATCAGTCGAAACCAAAGCGAGAGAATCATTCTGTGCGTCGGCGATTGGATAAGTGCCGGTAATGGTTTTGATCTTGGAAAAAATATTGAAATGCGAACCAGTAAAAGGCGTCGGCGGCTGCAGCGCGGCTAAATCAAAAGTCGAATCATCCGGAATTTGTATTTGCACGCCACCAGGAACATTGTACCCCGCAACATTGCACTCCACGTAAACCGTGCTCAAGCGATAAAATTTTATCGTATCACCATCGGCAGTAAAAAGCTTTCCGTCGTTATTCGTATGATAGCTCACCGGCCCCAAGTTAATGAGCACCCCGTTGAGAGTATTGCGAGAAAATGTCACACGTAAGCCGGGTTGCGGTTGCCCATTCGGTTTTTTAAAGACACCCACCAACGACGAAAAATCTGTGGGCGACTGGGAAAGGAGTAAACCAGGCGCCCACAGGGTTAAGGTTACAGCGAGGAGCCTAATTAGATTTTTCACTATACCACCTCTTTGAAATTCATTTCAATGTCGAAATTTGGCGTTCCGGCGATTGGTGAAGCATTGAATTGCATGTCATCGGTCATAAGGCTTGCAAAATAATTCCGCCGGTTCCAAAGAGAAGTGCGTGCCAGTTGAGTGATTTCAAAATCTGAAAGAACATCACTCCGAATCAACAAATCATCGAAAGTGCCATTGGCGTAATCGGTCGCATCATAACCGACTCGAAAGTTTGTTGCAATGTTGCGGATCGTGAAAGATGAATTGCTTGAAGTCTGCACCAAGACCCCGTCGAGATAATATTTCCCACCGTTGGCAATTGTGCTGTCCCACGTGAAAGCATAGTGATGAAACTCATTTTGCAAAAGTGTCGAAACGCTGCCGCCGATTGTAAACGGCGTTCCGCCGGCGCTGTTGTTTACTCCCCAAACAATGGTATTGATCGAAGTCCAATAGGCAGCCATGACCCCAAGCCCGCTCGCGCCGTCGAGTTGGAAAAGAGTATGATTCGAGGAATTGCTGCTCACCACGAACGCCGGCGCGAACCAAAAGGCAATCGTTCCTTTTGTCGGCGCGGTCGCAAAATATGTGCTGGCCGCATAGTAGACCGTTTGGTTGGTGATGCTCAGGCCGAGACCATACTTCCCAGTCTGGTACGACATTGTACCTGTTGCCGTAGTTGGCGCGTTGCCTTCGTTATCATTCAGGCTTTTCCCTTCATACGTCCACACCCCTTTAAGGTCGGGGTCATGCCAAAAAGAAAGCGTATTGCCCGTCTTGATATAATTCCACAGCGCAAGAAGCTGATTGCGTAAATCAGCGCTCGCATAGCCGCAACGTATGCCAAGATCATACTGCGAAAAAAAAATCAACCGTTGCCGCGCGCCGGTGAAAGGGTTGTCATTGATCGAGCTGACTTGGCGTTGGGTTAAGTCGTACACGCTCAAGCCACGGTCGAAATTGATCGTAATATCAGTGTTGTATAAAATTCTTGGTGCTGCCATTTTAGCTTATGCTCATATCACGGTTAAAGGTCACAAACCACAATTTCTTTAAAGTGATCACTGGTTGATCGTCCGGCGCTGATTCGCTGCGGTAAAACCAATCGAGTTTAGCAGTGATAATACTCGTGGGCGCATTGGTCACCCACAAGTAAATAGGAATGCTCAATGTCGCGCTGCCCTGTGGATTGAAGTGCACATAATTTTTATCATCCTGGGTGATGATGTTGCCCGAATAAAAAACTTGCGCCCGCAAACCTAACAAAGCATCGGTAACCGCTCCCGTCGCTTGTTCAGCCACCTCAACAAAGAAAACAACCAAGTCGGCGTCGAATGAATCCGCCGTATTATCGAAATAGGCATCGGCGGCCTCGATGGTGATCGTTTTATCTGTGCTGTAGGCAACAGCCGTATCGTCGATGTTGGCTTGCAGCACTTCACTCACAGACCAATTGCTGCCGCTCAATTGATCAAGCCGCGTGAAAAGTTCATGCGTGTCGGCCTCAATCGTAACCAGGCCCGCAAAGTCAATCGAAATTCCCGTGACGATTGCCTTTTTACTTGTCCAGCCGCGCGTACCAGCGGTTAATTCCGGCAAATTGTCAAAAGTGATTTCGATGCGGTCGTTTACGTCGAGCACTAAATTTTTGTAGCTCGTTTCAAATTTTATGCGGCCAGTAATGTCGCCGTAGCTGTTAAAGATTCGCCTTGCCCAATAGAAATGACGTGGCGTTCCTGCATTCAAAAGCGTATCCGCAAAAGGATTGCCGGCCAAACGATAAACGAACGGCGTCGCTGTCCGGCCGTATTCTGAAACGCTGTCGTCAAGCTCAAGTTGTAGGCGCTTGGCGTATGAGCTATTGATCGGGCTGCGCTTATAATGCGTTTCGATCCAATTGACCACGGAATCAAAATTAAAGCTCGCTGAAAAAATTTCGTCGTTGCTGAGTGTTTTGATTGCGCTCCAATTTTCTAAATCCCAAAATTGGTCAACAGCATCAACATCAAGCAATCCCGAACTATTCACGAACAGGTAACAAATCCCTGGCCCCAGGCAATTCTCTTCGAGCCATTGCAGACCATCTTCTTCTTGAAACGCGAAAAGGTACGCCGTGCCGGTGGCCGATAAATCCGAAAACTCTTCGATGTTGAAAATTTTATAGCCAAGCTTTTCAATGCTTGGATAGTTGACAGAGTTCGCACTAATTCCAAAACCAAACCCGGCAATCTGCAAATCATAAAAACCGTTCGCGCCGGCGTCAGTGGTCATGAGCACATGAAGCGCTGCCGTCAATGAATCACAGCAAAAGGCGAAGGCTTGCTTGACAACGGCATTGTCAAAATGATCAACATCGCCAGTGTCCCCAATCGTCGCGCATCCGGTGAATGATGTTCCCGTTAAACCCGTGTAGCTTTTCAATTCACCATCTATCAACACACAAGCTTTTATGTACGTCGGCAATGCCGGCGAAGTAGGGTCACGAAAACCTGTTGTTGAATCAACATTGATTGTCGCTGCGCCGGTCACAATGTCACCATTGAGTAACGTCTGTGGAAGCCCGCGAAATATTTTTTGATTGAGATTGAAAAGCGCTCCCTGCGCCCGCACACGCCAAGAAAGCATATCCGACAAAAGTTCAACATCGGTCACGGTTAAAGTTGGGAGCGTGAGAAAATCCGTCTCCGCAATCTCGGCGAATCCAAGCTTGATCGTGACACTCCGCCCAAAAATATTATCGTCTGTCATCGCTTGCGTGAAGGCCAAGTCCTGGTCTTGGAAAATTATTTCATACTCATTGTTCAAGTCCGTGCTTGGTTCAAGTCGGTCAATTGAAATCGAATGATAATTCAAACCAATGATAGTGCGCTGAAAATTGGCATCCATGCTTAGAAAACTGGCGCTGCAATGTTTGCCACTACTCGCCGGCAGATCCGTAAAAATTGCAATCCATACTGGCTTACTGTTCGCCAGGTTGTAGGTGTTGTAATTTGTCGAAGTCGTTTTCATCGGCGATTACTTTTTTGATTTGTAGCGAACAGCCGCGCGCCGCGCTTGGTTTCGCGGTTAAACTGCACCATCAGCTCACGCACAAGATTGCGGTCGGCATTGTTCGCATAGATCACCGGCGCGAAATTGATTGTTTGATTGCCTGCGGTCAGTCCACTTTGCGCAAGCAGTTCGTTCGCACGCGCTCGTTTCTCCGGCGCCAGAGGGATAATCACTTCCGGCAAATTTCTCTCACCCACACGGATAAGCGAATCCCGGGTGACGTGCATTCCATTAGCCGCCTGGGGAATGCGCCCCAATACGCCGCCATTCTCGAATCCTCCACCAAAGATTCCTTGTGTGATTAGCCTAAAGCCCAGGCGCAAGGCGGAACGTGTGATTTCTTTAAGAATGTCATGAAATTTTCCACCCTCAAAAACAATCTGTTCAAGGCTGCTTAAAACAAACGAGCGCATAGTGTTGCCCAGTGCGCGCGCGGCGGCTTCCTGTGCTTGCAATGCTGCCCGCGCTCGTTCATCGGCGGCTTTCCGGCGCGATTCTTGAAATTCTTCTTCTCGGCTTTGCCTGTCTAAGTTTCGTTTTTGATTATCCGCATAAGCTTTTTCTGCCAGTGCCCGACCTTCGAGAAATGCCTTGCGTCCGGCTTGGCTCACGTCGATTTGTTTTTCAAGTTCTACTTCTTTTGTTTTATTCGCAATTGTTTGCGCGCCGACACTTTGACGACGCTCAAGATCGGCAAGGTTTTTTCTCGCCGTCTGCATTAAGCGTAATTGTTGCAATTGTTTTGCATAAGCCTGCGCAAGTTGAACGTTACCCGCTGCGAATGCGGCGAAGTAATCGCGGAGAAGTGTTGTTTCATCAAGCTTGGCATCGGCGTCGATAATTTGGTTGAGCTTTTTGACGAAGTCATCAGTATCACCCACCATTTTCAAAATCAAATCATCATACGCCCGTTGTTGGCGTAGCAAAATTTCTTGCTGAGTTGCGGCTTGCCCAAAAGCATCTGCCAGGGCAACGAAGGCGCCCACCGCCGCCTTGCCAACGGTGTCAACCAGTCCGGAAAATGTTCCTTTCAATTTTTCCAGTGTAACCAAAAACGCGGCCGCATTCTTATCATTCGCAGCATTCGATGCTGCATATTTGCTCGCCGCTGCCACGGCGGCGCCGCCCACGGCAAGAATCGCTGCCGCTGCTACTCCCGCCGGCCCAGGGAGTTTAAACAAGCCACCCGCGACACTTCCGAAAGCGCCGGTGGCGTTTTGTGTTACATTCTCGAAGACATCCCGGAAACGATCTTTGATTTTACCCGCCGATGAAGTGGCGCTCTTTTCACCCTCGGAGTAAACTCGTTTCGTTTTGGCGATTGCCTCTTGATCCCCCACAACCTGAAATTTTAAAATGTAAGCCATTTATTTTTTCGCCAGTGTTTTTGTTGTATCGCGTACAGCAACCACCGGCGCCAGTTTTTGCCACAGCGTCAATATTACCGTCGCTGCGCGCGCGTCATCCTGCATGAATGTTTGTACCAAAAGCTTCTCATTGGCAGTAAGGGTAAAGCGCTTGATCACAGAGTCCCGCTTGGCAACGGGGACGCGGAACAGAGCTTGAAATTTGTCACGCAATCCGGCGTTCGTTGCAACTGTTGCAGAATCGGCAAGAGTTGAAATCTTCCCGGCGCTGAAATAGTCGTAAATCTTTTGAACCTCGGTGGCCGTGTATTCCTGCTTAAAACTCTTTTTGTCTTGCGCAAACAGAAACGCCGCACTCAAGATTAAGATTGCGGCGCTGACTTCGATTCGGCAATTTCGCATAAAGCCTCATAAATGCTTTGAAGCCCACTGAAGGCGGCTTCGAGTTCTGATTGGTTCCATTCTTCTCTTTGAATTTCACACGCGCTTAAAATATTTTGCAAGCCTACAGCTTGTACGACCGGCAAATTAACCGTTTTCCATATTTGAAAAATCTCATTCTCTTGTTTGCCAAGTTTTGGCGCGCTGATAAATGGGCAACTCTGACAAGACCTTCCGGCAACGCCGCATTGAACGTCTTTTAGTTGGCAGCCGTGGAAGGTTGCTTTGTGATAGGTTGCTTGCCATCTAACAGCCTCGCGGAGTTTTTTAATAAATTCTCCAGGTCAACGAAATTGTCTATGCGGCAAGCTGTGGCCGACATCCAAAAAATACGTTTAGCGGCCTCGCCCGACTCATCGCGTAAAAATTCCGCTCGCGCCTCAGGAGTGCACGCGACTTGATCGCCATTTTCCCCGAGCACACCCTTCCAGTCCACCAACACGCGGTCGATCAATTTTGCATCAGCTATCGAGCTTAAACTTTCAAGATTCAGAAAGCGCAACAAATATTCTTCATCGGGTGATTCCGGATAGGCAAACCATTTTTCAGGCGGTTGCTTGTCCGTTCGGTTAAGCTTGAACATAAATCCTTTCTTAGGTATCGTAGGCCGTCGCCATGGTATTAAGTAGAGTGATCGTTGGGCGCGTTATGCCGGTCATGCCAGTCGGCGCCGCCGATGCTTGCTCAGCGGCAAGCTTGAGTATGTGCGGGACATCCACATTTCCACGCGCCGGCGTGCTGTTGGTTTCTTCGACTTTGGCGCGCGGAATCTGAATTGTTAACGTGAAATTATTTCCGTTTCCGGTCGCATCGCCAGTGACGATAATATCGAGCTTTTTGCCGGTGCCGGCAATATGGTCGGCATGGGAATTGGCAAACGTGTAGTTGTCTTGTTCATAAGGGAAGGTTACATTGAGAATTGATTCAGTGAATCCCTTCGCCGGCGGCTCGCCGGTTTCGTAAAGTGTGCCGCTTGTGAGATATTCTGCCTCAAATTTCCGATCAACGCTAAATTCAAATTCGCTGGCATAAACTAAAGCACTCGCTCCGAGAGTGTCACCGCTCTGATCGTTTATGTGCATGGTGACATTGAACGGAACATAATTGTCGCCCACATGCGTAACGCTACCCAATGCGGTATTAGTCTGCCCGGTCGTTAAAGATGCGTTACCTATGCCTTTTGCAGTCCATTCCATCAAGCTTGCCCCAGCGCCCTTGATCGTAAATGAAGTCCATTTCACGGAAGGAATTTCTCTGACCACGTTCCCATCATAGGCACACAGTGTGCTAAACAAGCCCGCCGAGGTATCTTGAAATTTCATCACATGACTGTAATCTGACCCGGCAGCACCCACAGTATCATCGCCCATTATCTGCGCTATGATTTCCCAAATTGGTGAAGCAAAATGCAGAATGCCGGAAAGCGTCACATCGACGAATCCCTTACCCACAACGGAATTTTGCCGGAATGAAATCCCAATCGAGTCATCAATGATATACTCACGCTGCTTGTAGAGTGGGCCGGTCTCCAAAACTTTTATCATCCGCCCGGCAGAGCTTAACGCCACCGCTGTCCCCCACGTCGAGCCTTTTTTCAGAGCGACGATCCACTGACCGCTTGTTTTTCGTGCCATATTATTCCTCTATCAGGTGTAGGCTGCAAATTCAAAAACCGCTTTGTGGCAAAGCACACCGGCGAACATTTCGTCAGTGCTTTCCATCAACGTTAAGGGCAAGTGTTCGGCAACTGTGCCGTCGAGCGACAAATTTTCGCGTGCGTCAAATACCGCGGCGATATTGTCAAGAATGGTTTGAAACTCCAACTCACTGCCGGAATCTTTGAAGCCGCGATAACCGTACAGGCGAATGATTTGTTGCCGCAAAATTTGCCCGCCGAGTCCGCCCTCAGCATTCCACGCAATTCGTTTAGGCCACCAAACATGGAAAACCCCGCCGGACGTTTTAAATTTCTCAATCAAACCCTGAACGTCAATTGTCCGCTGTGGATAGCTGTAAACTTTTGCGCCATCGCTCGCCAACCCTTCCACGCTTTCAAGCAAGGCAACAATTGCGGGAAGTATTTCGTTTGTCCAATCAGCCATCGCCTAAACGTTTTTCGATTTTGGCTATCGTTTGCGGGAATGCCCGCTCAAAAAATTTCTGAATTTCCGGTATCGACTTTTTAAACATCAGTGCCGGCCGCGTTCCCCGGCGCGCGATTGCGCGGGCTTTCAAGAACACGGCTTGCCGCAATGCGAGCGCATTATCTTTCACTTTGTATTTGCGCTTTACCCACGCCACGAGCCGCTTTCCCTTGTCGGTCCGGCGTACCCAAAGAAAAAGCGCACTGCCATCTTGAAACGGTGGAAACTTCCCGCGTTTGCGGCCAGGCTCAACAAACTTGCCGTAAACTCCGCCGGGCCCCTGGACACCAAATTCAACAGCAAAGTCTTCAGGTATGCCAACGATCCCTTGCCGCAGGTGGCCGCTCACGCCAACTGGGGTTCGGCGCGCAATCGCCGTCTCGCCGGTCACCGCCGCGGCTTTCATCATGCGCCGAAATTCTTCACGAATAACGCGCTCAATTTCTTGCGGCTTCGGATTTGTGCTCGAGTCAATGCGAATGCTTATCATTTGCTTGCGGCTGAAACTCCATTGCCCACGGCTGAAAATCCATTGGCCTTTGCAATGCCGTGGCCGGCATTCAAGCCTTGCACGCCCAAAATGATCTGATTGAGGAATGTCATTTTCTCCGGATCGGCCCAGGAGAAGCCGCTCAGATTTCCATACAGAAAGGCGGCTTGTACAAGCGATCCAATCACAAAAATGAGATTGGTCTTATTGCCTTCGCTGAGAAAAAGCGAACGCAAGGCCGTAATGGATCCGCTGCCGAAGAAAGCCAATATCGTCCACATGGTTTCTTCTTGCACTACACCGGCCAAGTACAGCGCAATCGCTGCAACAATTCCAATCAGCCCAAACTCAAAAGCCAAAGTTTTATTTTTGGTCGTGAGATACTTACTGAACATACTCACCTCGTTAGATTTTCGTCGGTTTTAATTCCCATGCGTTCTTTATATTGGCCCTCATATTTATCAGCCAGTGCCGTCCATCTATCTGCATTAGTGCCCGAATCAAAAGTGTCGGCTTCGATTGAAGAAATCGCGCCGGTCGAAAACAATGCAGCCAATGCCCGCGCTGCATAAGCGGCCGTTAAATCAGCCACGGCATCACATTCGCTTTCAGGGACTGTGATTTCGTTAGCGTCTTCCGTGTACACATGGGGTATGGAATAACTTAATGTAAACAGGTCGGTTGCATCCGGGGCATCTTGCCGTAAGCGGAAATAATTGTGAAATTTAATTTGCGGCGAGGAGCTGTACGTATTTCCCGCCGGTGTTAAAATTCCAATTGCTCCGCTTATTCCGTTGCCGTCAGTCGAGACTCTGTTGTCTTCGACTTCGACGCCGGCATTAACCAAAACAACCGGATCGTCGGCTTTAAAACGTGCGGCATATCCAACCGTGGATAAAGTCACCGTTGTTGCACCCGCCGAGACCGTGGCGACGTTATAGCCTGTCGTATCCACTTGATCGTAAATGTCAACCGCTGATTTTATTTTTTCTCCGGTATAACGGCCACCGGAAAAAAAACGTAATTCGGTGATCTTCGATGAACCAATCACCCAATCGGAAGGCAAGTGATACTTGATAAACCCGCCGTCAAAATGCGCCGTCTTGACGTTGAAGCTAAAATCGGCATGCCGCAATAAAGCCCGGTCGAAATGACTTTCAATCTCGCCGGGCAACATCAATTCAGACGTATCGCTCAACTTGAGACGGTCGCGCTGAATGCGTAAAAGTATTTCGGACCTTACGGGCTTCATTACATGCGTCCAATTATCGCCATGCGGTTGAGATGCGGCGCCAAGAAATCACGGGCAGCTTGGCAAAGATGGGGCGGCTCTTCATCGCCGTCTTTGGGTTCGGCCATATCATCAAGCAGATAAAGCGCCTGCTCGGCCTCCGCCATTTTTATTTCTTCGGGAATGTAAAGCTCGCCATCATTGTCATAACAGTAAATCCGGGGAAATTCCAAACGCTGAAAATCATCGCTTCCAATCGGGGCAATGCTGGCCTTGTCCTGCTTAAACTTCTCGCGGTCAATCATAAGCGTCGCCATAATTTTCGCCCGCTGTTTTTGCGCCTGAGTAAAATCGTTCCAGAGCGCAAATTTCAAATGGTTCGCAAAATAGGCGTCGGTTTCCGCAAGCGTCGAGTAGACATTGCTGGCATTGCCGCCGATGGTTGCATCGAGAGTCATTGGATTTTTTCCCGTTTGGAGGCCGGCGCGGGTTTCTCCGCCAACTTCTTTTTCTCTTCGACCTTTGCCATGACCGTTTCAACGGCAGCTTGTTGCGCCACTACTTCAGTGACTCGTTTTTCCATCTGCTTTTCACGAGTCGCAGCGTCTAATTGCGCCAGGCGAATTTGTTCCTGCGCAATTTCTTCGGGCGTGGCTTTTTCCCAACCGGCCCGATGGTCTAAAAAGTCAAGTTGCAGCTTTGACGGTGTGGTTGGATTGTCAGGAATAGCCCACTCACCGGGGACGGCCTTAATGTTCCAACCTTTAAACTCGCCATTAACGACAATTCGCTTTTTCAACCAAATTTCAGATAATGCCATTTAAAAACCTCGTTCGTTGCACAACATCAATTAGGGGACATCAGTTGTAATGTCCACGGCGAACGTCTCGTCCAGCGTTTTCACGCCGTAGAAAATATCCACCGTGACTTGACTTGCAAGTTTGTCCGGATTGTAACTATATACAACGCGCATTCCAAGCCCGTCAAAGCTTTGCGTAGCAACCACGGCGCCCGGTGTATTTGGATCGGCGGTTTGCATCAAACGAGTCACAAACGCGAAAGCATTCCGGTGAAAGGCCAAGTTGTGATGTTTACCGGCGGCGCTAACGACATTTTGGTCCATTGAAATCGAATCAAAACCGGCCACGGGCAACAACACACCCGTGCGCAAAGTTTGGCCGCCGTTGCCAGTTTTGGCGGCATCAATAAAATATTGATCTTTGGAAAGCGCGCCTTTTTGCGGGCTACTGATAATGACGTGGCGGTCGCCATACAACACTTTGCTATCATTCAGCTTGGTTTCAGCGTCAACGATGTAGTCGTATGAAAGCGTTGTTGGCGTCAAGGTGTTTGTTGAAATGTCCGTGTAAAGCCCCAATACGTCCGCATCGGCGGCGGCGGCAATCGCAATCGCGGCAGGGCGGAAATATTCGGCAATCAAGTTTTTGATACCTTTGGTCTGTTCAATGTCAAACACTTGGAAGGTCACCTCCTTGTGTTTATTCATAACAACTTGCACGTTGGTTGCCGAGGCGTTTTGTACGGTCACATCAGAAGTTGCGCCTTTGTTTTGCGCGGTGAAAGTTGCCGGTTTGCGGGTATTCACCGTGTCCCCAAATTGCGCAAGGGCGGCCTCAAAGTTACGGTGAACTTTTGAAGCGGCCACCATATTCGCTTGCACAACATAAAGCGATTCGTTTACCCAAACCTGGGCATTATAAGCGGAAAGATCGTTCGCCATTTTGATTTCCTATGATGATTGGAGAATTGCTTCTCTGT
This sequence comes from Phycisphaeraceae bacterium, assembly GCA_020848195.1. GTDB lineage: Bacteria > Planctomycetota > Phycisphaerae > Phycisphaerales > Phycisphaeraceae > JADLAP01. The sequence continues at coordinate 4,347 of JADLAP010000305.1, read as the reverse complement.
TTTGTACATAAGTTGCGAAGTTTTGCAAATCCGCCGCCGTGCCGCCACTCGCTGGCAACCGTCTCGCGCCATTGGCCGAGCCGCTGCCGATTTTGCTTTCAAAAAGATTTGCGTTTTCTTTCTGCTCATAGAAAAGTTTAAATCCTTCCGAAAATTCAAAATCTCTAACCTTGCCGGCCTTCGGGTCTTTCATCGCCAGCATAATTTTATATTCGCCAGTTTCTTTGTCGTTTTCATCCTTCAACGGCTCGACACGGGCGAACGGCTTCAAGTTAGAAATAACCTGCGGAGCGTAAAACGCTTTTGTCTCAGGGTTCATGCAAGCGGCGGTGATTGCATTGTCAATCAAATGGTTTTCATAACGCTGCTTGTATAAAGAAGCCTGGGCTTGTGATTCCTGCAACTGCTTGGCGCTGAGTTCGTTCGTTTTCTTGTGCTCAAGTTGAGCACGCTCAAGAGTCTTTTTCAAAACTTCCTCTTTGCTCAGAACTTGGCCTTCAAGTTCACGGATTTGCGTTTCAAGGCGCGACTTCTCCGCGTCGCCATCAGTTAATTTAGCGGCGGAATCCTCAAGTTGTTTTAAAAGCGCTTGTTTCTCGGCGGAAAATTTCTGCGTAATTTCAGCCTTGCCAACCCCGACAAAGTGATTGGCAATTTCCTGAAATACCGTAGGATTTTCAGCTTGAAACTTTTGCAAAGCTTCGGGTAATTGACTTGCCATCTTTTAAACTCCAAGTTTCGCGCTGATGGGGCGCGGATGAACTGCAAGGCGCTGGCTAACATCGGCGCGGCCAGCGAACACGAATTTAAAACCTGACCGTTGCCGTCGCTTCGGTAAACGCGGCGGCAATTTTGTCAATCGTTTCCTCATCGGCATCGGGGAAACGTTTCTTTGCAATGTTGCGTTTATACATTTGCATAAAAACATCGCCCATGCCGAGATCGTTAAGCTGCGAGGCTTCGGCCACGTCATCGGCCAAAAGCGTCGTATCAAACTCAGCCGGATATTGCACGTTAATTGATGCGATGTCAGGCTGTTGTAACCACAACGATAAAATGTAATTCACATCGGTTTCAAACTTTTCAAGGGCGCGCGCTTTGTTTTTCAAAACGCTGTTGAACGCCTCGAAATCATACTGCGACTGGACAATGGTTTTGTAAAGCCGATTCTCATTCGCATTGATCTTGATATTGGCAATTCGGTAAATCTCGCCAATCATTGAGTCGATTTGCTTCATGTGCAATTCAGCTTGCGACGCGTCCGGGCTTATAAAATCGGGCTGTTTTCTTCCTATCGGATAACAGAAGGCACCAGCCGTGCTCATCGCCTGGGCGTCGTACTCTTTTGGATTGCCCTCAGCCGTAAGCTGGGAGAAAGCTTGGCGGTGAAAAATTTCATCGAGCAAAGAACACAACTGATAAATGTTGTTGTTGATGTGCGCAATGTCTTTGATCGTAGACTCCCCGGTGCTGCTTTGATCAAGTCCGATATTGCTGATTGTCACAAATGGCACAATGCCAAGCAAATGATCACCGCCATCAATGCGTCGCCCGTCCTTATCGTAAGAAGTCCATGAAGTCCGATCCCACAACTCGTAAACCTGTTTATTTTTGGCGGGTATAAATGGATTGAGGTCCTCGCGCTCTTCATGTTGCAAGAGTACCCAATTTAAGCCATCGGCACTGGTTGACCAATCCAAGACATTTATCGGGGCATAAACAAAAAGCCGTGGTGTTTTTCCCTGATCGAAAAGCCTCGTGGCTTCGCCACGTTCACGCGCGGCAATTTCCTCGGGGGTGGCCTTTGGCATGTCCACCAAAACAGAAACCTTGCCATAAATTCCCGCTTGTGTGGCAACGTCACGCATGAAAAAATTTATGTCTTTTCCATTGTCGTTCACCTCTTCGTAAAAATCAGCCAGCATCTTAGAATTTTCACGAATGACGCCCCCTTTAAAAAGATGGTTAACCATTCCGTCAATGATTGGGCCGCAATAGTTGTAATAATACGCCCGCGCCAATCGTTGCCGGAAAAGCGCGTCGGTCTCGTAGGAATGCCGCTTGAGGTTATTTGGATTACTGATATAATCTTTGCCGCCCCGATAAGCATCATAGAGAAAACGCCACTCGCCAACATTGTTCAAATAGACCGGATGCCGGCGCGCCGCAATATTAAAGCTTCCCGAAGAAGTCAAGGCAAGGTCATTCTCGCCAATGACTGATAAAGCTTGCGTAAATTGTGGCGCTATTTGTGTGCTCATCGTAATTCGATTTTCTGAATCAATTGGCGTAACTCATAGCGAATCTGCCGGCCTTCACTCGTGGCCCAATCCCGCGCATTAACCAAGCATTTTATAACAGTCAATTTTAGCTCGCGCAAATGTCCAAACGGCATTTGCAACGCCGCTCCCGCATAATGCTTAGACCATTCATTATCGTGCTTGGCATAGATTTTCATGAGCCGGTCGCGGATTTGCAATTCCAAGATGTACGCTTTTTCGGCGGCATCCGTGAGAAAGATTTTCCAGCTTGGCGAAACGCGGTCAAGCGTGGCGCTGGGACGTGGCTCCATCAATACGGCCGGCGATATTGCGGAATGGTTAAGCGTCCGTAAACCGTTTGGTTGGCATCTTTTGCCGTTGCGCCAATTTCCGCAATGACAATCCGCAAATAGGGCAAGCGACCAAATGCCCGGCTAATTGGGACTTTGACAAATTTTGGCGTTGTCGAATTGCCAGAATTGTTTAAGCTCGCCGAATCAACTTGGATAGTATGCCAGTTCTGCGCCGATCCGGTGATGCTTCGCTCCGTCACGCTGGCCGGGGTCTTGCTTGATCCCTGAATAAAAATGCAATGACGCACACTGTCGGCGGTGGCCTCGCTTGTCCATAATTCCAGTGTTGCCATTGAGTCGGCGCCGACGATACCAGTAGATTGAATGTTGAAAGGCGCACTGTTGTAATAAATGAAGGCCGTGTCAACTACACTAATTGTCGTGCCATACGAAAATGAGTAGGTCTTTGCATAGTCGTAATTTTTTACGGTGCAAGTTACCGTTGGCGAAGCGGCCCAAAGATAAATCTGATGGAAGCACAGCAAGGCCATTAGTGCCAGCGCCAGGAAGGCCAATTTCTTTTTCATCTGCGTTTTCTCCGTTACTGGTTGGTTAAATAAAAAAGGCCAAACTCAACTTGCGTCAAGTTTGGCCTCTGATTGTCAGGAAGCCGGCTTTTTATGCTAAGAACTGTCGGGAAATAGTGGCAACTCTTTTAGGTCGATAATCGGGCGCCATTCAATTTTACCGGGGGATCCTTTTTCGAGATGGGTAATGATTTGACCGTTACATGAAAGGGACTCAAGCTCTTTGAGTAGCGAAATGAAATAGTTTGCAGCCTTCTGTTGGGCGAGGGTACAGTCTTGAAAACGATAAGGCTTGAGTAAGAATCCATTTTGCCGGCTCATGTTGTTCGCACAAAGATAAAGTTTTATTTTCTCATTGTCAAGATTTTTCTTGAGGCACGACGAAACCAAGCCGGCAACGGCAATGGATTGACTCTTGCGCCGGCAAGCTCGGGTCTTGTGGTGCATTAGCAGAAAATCCGCCAACATCGAATTTGTCTGACATTGCAATCGGTTTTCCATTCAGGCGAGGATTGGTTGCATATCCGACTTTTACATGCGTTGGCCGTGTGCGTTTATCATAAGTATGCAACCAAAATTTTTTAATTCCTGGTGAAACTTGGTCTGCATCGTTCCCGCGCTTCACGGTGGCGTAATTCAACGCGCGGCTCACTTCCGTTCTGACTAAGCGCTCAGAGCGATAAGCCGCATTGGTTTTGAAAATCCCCCTTATTTCAGCAATGCTTTCTGTAAGCGTGAAACGGCCAAGCGCCGCTTGCCCGATGACGCGCTCAACCTTCGGCATGACATTGGCGTAAATTTTTGAAATGCTCGGCAGGGCTTGCAACGACTGATTTATTATTTCGACTTGATCAACTGTGAGAAGTGGTTTTGCTAAATCTATGCCGGCGCCCTTTAATGCTTTGTCGGTCGATTTTGTGGCCGTGGCGAATGCGGCTCCAAATTCTTTTACAAGTATTTGTGCATAACGCTTTTTAAAATCTTCGATCACCGTGACGAGTCGGTCAAAAAGATCATGCAAATTTTCCTGCTTGAATCCTCGCGCTGCCTCAATGGCATTAATGATTTCGTTTTGTGTCTGGCGGAGAAATTCAAACACGCGGCGCACGGCGCGCGCGTCAAGGTTGCCGATATTTTTAAGAGGGTCAATTATCATGCGGCGCCTTCTCCTCAAGTTGTCGCTCCATGACCGCCACCATGAGCCGA
>JADLAP010000212.1 GCA_020848195.1 Phycisphaeraceae bacterium | reverse complement strand
TTCGCCACCGTGTTCACGCACGCCTTGACCCCCTGAGCCAGCAACGCCTGATGCACGCGCGGACTGCCGTACACCCGGCGATGCGTCTCGTGCACCGCATGCACATGGGCCGTCAGTTCCTCCCGTCGCCGCGCTCCGGCGCTGGGCTTGCGCCGACGCCACGCATGGAACCCGCTGCGGCTGACGGACAGCACCCGGCACATCGCCGTGATCGGCCACCGTCGCTGGTGTTCTTTGATGAAGGCGAATTTCATGGCTGCTCCTTCGCGAAGAATGCCGCCGCTGCTCCGAAAATGCTACGCCGCGTCGCGTTCCAGCGTGACTTTATAGCCCATCTTCTCCAGGCGATGAACCAGGCCATGCGCCTTGCGTTCAGGCGAGATGCGATCAAAGAAGTCCACGCCCAGATCCGTGTAGGCCACCGGTTGGTCAAGCAGGTGATAGGCGACGACCAGCAGGCTGTGGGCCACGGCGATCACGGCCCGTTTGCGGCCTCGTCGCTGGCTGATCCGGTTCAACTGGGCATGAAAATAGCTTCGCCGGGTCCGACTGGCCGCCCACGCGCTCTGCGTCAGCGCCGCTTTCAACCAGCGATTGGCCTGGCGCATCCGGCCGCCTCGGCGCTTTCCGGCCGATTCGTGGTTTCCCGGACAGATGCCCGCCCACGAGGCCAGGTGATGCGCGGTCGGGAACCGGCTCATGTCCGTGCCGATCTCCGCGATCACGTTCTGGCCCGTCCGCTGATCGAAGCCCGGCACGGCGTCCAGACGATTCACCGCCTCACGCTCCAAAGGGCTCATTACCTCTTCGATCCGCGCGTCGAACGCGGCAACCTGGGCATCCAGATGATCCACCTGCTCCAGCAGCGACCGCAGCATGAACCGGTGATGGCTGGTCACGCGTCCCGTCAACGCCTCCCGCAGTTGCGGAATCTTCTTCCGCAGTTGGGCCCGGGCCAGGTCCGCCATCCGATCGGCATCCTGTTCTCCGGCGATCAACGCCTCGATCATCATTCGGCCGCTCTTGCCCAGCACGTCCGTGGCCACCGATGACAGCTTGATGTTCGCGTCTTCCAGCACCTTCTGGATGCGCGAGAGCAGCCGGGAACGATCGTGCAGCATCTGCGTGCGGGACCGCGTCAAATCACGCAATTCCCGCTGGGGACGCAACGGCACGAACGACGCCGTCAACAACCCATGCTCCAGCAACTGCGCGATCCACTGGCAGTCGCTCACGTCCGTCTTGCGGCCCGGCACGCGCTTGATGTGCTGGGCGTTGACCAGCATCAACGCGAACCGGTCCTCCAGCAGATTCCAGATCGGCTTCCAGAATACGCCCGTGGACTCCATCGCCACGTTCGTGACCGATTGCTCCGCCAGCCAGTCGCCCAGCCGCAAAAGCTGACGACTGGTCGTGCCAAACGTCTGGATGATCTCCCGGCCATCGTCGTGGCGAACGCACGCGGCCACCGAGTCCTTGTGCACGTCCAGACCCGCACAATGCGCGTACACCTTCTGCATGAGGCACCTCCTTCCATAAGGCGTGCCGCCGCCGAAGGACGTCGAACGGTCAGACAGTCTGCTCCGCGTGCTCAGCCGATCGGCTTGCCGCCGTTGGGCCTGGGCAACACTCCGGGGTGCGCAGCGACGTCCGGGCCAGACTTTTTTGCGGGCTCCACACGAGCACCAAGCGATGCCGGCCTCCATTCGGCAACGGCAACCCAATCGTATTATCGCACAGCAACCAACCCGTTTTCATCCCCCGTGGGTGAGGGCGATGCCCTCATGAGGACTTTTTTTAAAATTTCGCGCTCCATCAACAGTTGGACGTTCTCCTTGCGCAACCGCTGATTCTCCGTCCGCAGCGACGCGTCGCCACTCGTCGCCGGAGCCACGACTTCGTCGCCGATCAGCTTCAGCCAGCCGCGAATGTTCGCCGCGTCAACCCCCAGACTCCCAGCCGCCTGGGTCACGCCGTAGCCTTGCTGACGAATCAACCGAACCGCCGACTCCTTGAACTCCCGCGTGTACTTCCGCTTGGGCATGGCAATACGCTCCTTCGACAGCCATTATGCTGTCTTGCGGCGCGCCCACCATTCGTGGGGAAGGCCACGGGCGACTCCAAGGATCAGATTCCACCATGGCTGAGGGAAGTCAATTACACCACGGAGTGGGTCAATGGCTGGGTGCATATGCTGCTTCCATATACGAACTATCATGGAAGCCTCTGGGTTTGTCCATCAGCGCCACAAAGTCAGTATGCGAATTTATTGAACACCGGCGACGATTGTCGCACGGGGACATCCAGCCACGATCTAAGTGAATACATGACAATTGGAATCAACGTGGGCCATCAGTACGCATTTTATTATGAATTTGCCAAGCTGTACCAGATTCGTAATCAGGCCACGCTGATTTATGCAGCGGATTGCAGTGGTCGATGGACGAATGGCAACCCTTTGCTGCCGATGAATCCCTACGTGTACCCAGACCATCCGATGTCGTTGTATCCGCGTCATCTGGAGGCCATCAATATCCTGTTCATTGACGGCCATGCCACGGCGAATCCCAGCGACAATGTGAGAGCGTGGGCCAACAACTGCTGGTCTGAATCTCCAGCATACTCCCATTTCTTTATCCATTGATGATCAGTCATAAAAGCTCTTGTTGTGATCGCTGTTGCGGCGTGACGGCTAACGGCAATCACAAAGATGCTGAATCACAGAAAATACGCGGGTATGGGAATGGTGACAGACCAACTGGCCGGGATAGGCGCGGAAATCGGTTTTGAGGTGCACGCCCGTGAACGCTGGCCCTGGCTGGCGGATTGCGCGGCGGAAGCAGGTTTGGCATTTGTCCGCATGGGGGAATTCATCTGGGATCTCGTTGAACCCGACGACGGTCGGTTTGATTTCGAGCCGGTTCAGGAATGGGTTCGGTTGCTGGCGGAGCGAGGCATCGGTTCCATCCTGGCGACACCCACGGGTTCTCCGCCCGACTGGATATGTTCCAGGTATCCGCGGATCGTGCCAATCAAGAACGATGGCGCAAGTTACGGTTCTGCCACTCGCCGGCATACGTGTCCCACTTCTCCGGATTATCGGATGCTATGTGAGCGCCTCGTGCGTGCCATGGCGAGCCAGTTTGCCAAACAGTCTTCCGTGATCGGCTGGCAGATTGATAATGAGATAGGGCATCCGTTCTGCTATTGCGGCCTGTGTCATCGTGCCTTCCAGCAGTGGCTGCAACGACGATTTCGCAACATCAATGAATTCAATTTCCAGGTCGGCCAGTCTGTGTGGGCGCGAAGTTCCCGCTCCTTTGAGGAAATTCCTCTGCCGACAGCAAGTTCCAACCCGTCGCTCCAGCAGGCCTATGGCAGCTTCATGGATGAGCAGATCCGCGAATGCTGGGGATTGCAGCGGCAATGGCTTCGTGAGGAAGGCGTGACCGCGCCGATAACGACCAATGCCATGTTGCTGTGGTATGGTTACGATCATGAAAAGATGTATGCGCCGCTGGACATCGTCACGGGAGATGGATACGCCAGCCCGCAAGACACCCTGTACAGCAACGGCGATTATCCCGGCATCGCGTTCCTTTCGGCATACCAACGTGGTCTGAAATACGGCCAGAACTTCGGCATGATGGAAACAACTTGCACGACCCCCAGCGAAGGAGGAGCATTCCCTCGTCCCGGGGAAATGAGCTATTGGACCTTCTGCTTTCTTGCCGGTGGCGCGCAATTCGTCCATTACTTTCGGTTCGACACTTCACCCGCCGGCCAGGAACGCGGCTGTGGTTTACTGCAGGCGTCAGGCGCGAAGCCCCCGATCTTTCAGGAACTGAAACAACTCACGTCTCGGGTGAAACCGCTGACATCGGCGCTCATGGAAACCTCCGTGCCGACCGCATCAGTCGGCATTCTGTATTCAAATTCCACCCATCGGTCGTTGGCTGTGCGTCCGATGATCCATGAGTTCACCGCGCCGTTTGGCAATGGCTGTACCTGTCATCTCGCCCGGCATTTTCGGGCGCTGGCGACTCAGAACATCCCGGCGGATGTGGTGCAGCCGGGAGAGGACTTTCATAAATACCGGGTGTTGATTGCCACCGGGTTGGTCGTGGTGGATGTCGCGTTGGCGGAAAAACTCGCCAAATATGTGGAGAAAGGCGGCATTCTGTTGGTAGGCCCGTGGCTTGGCTATCTTGATGAGTACGCTAAGCAATGGGAGATTCCGCTGCCGCCGTATCTCACGCATATCACCGGCACTGAACGCATCGTGACGGAATCGTACACGCCCGAGGAGGCCGCGATCGAGTTCGTACCCGTTCACACCACATTGCCGCGATTGATAATCGCCTCGGTCGTCGAGCAATTCCATGTTGCGTCAACCGCGGAAGTGCTGGCGCATTTTGTGGGCCATCCCTCTGGAGATCATTTACCAGCCATGATTCGTCATCGTGTGGGAAAAGGGACAGCATACACACTTGGATGCTTCTTCCACGAAGATGGTTGGGAAGCATTTTACAGGAGCTTCCTGGCGGAGTTTGGAATTCGTCCTGAAATGGCAGTGCCTGACGGCGTTCATTGCACCAAGCGGGTTGGACCAGGCTGTGAGCTGTGGTTCTTTCTCAATACGTCAAGAAAGGATGTTGAATTCGCGTGGAGAGATCGGCAAATACATCTGGCGCCACGAGGCTGTGAAGTGGTGCGATATGACAGGTGAATGTCCATTACTGATGTTGATGTCTCACAAAAGAACGCATGGCACGGAGGATCGCAATGTCGAATCTGAAACCTGAACCTGTACAGCCGGCTGTATCATCCTGGAAATTCGTACGGGAACTTCAGACACCACTCTGGCGTCGGTTCGTCTGGCCATCCCGTACGCAGTCGGGACAAGAAGTGAGTCTTCAGGCCGGCGTGACGGTTCAAACTCGCTTTCCTGATCCGCAACAGCGGTTAACGACGGCCTATCAGGATTTGGACGATTTTCTCAAAGCCGCGGACATTCGACGCGATGGCCCGTACCCAGTTGTCATTAAACAAGCCAGGATGCGGACGCAGGAGATGTACCGGCTGGTTGTGCGACAAGATCGCTGTGAAATATCAGCGGGTGATACTGAAGGTATTCGCCGGGCGGTCTTTTTTCTGGAAGACGAAATCCTGCGGTGCGGCGGACCATTCTTACGGCTACAAACCAGCGAACGGCGACCGGTGATTCGCACCCGTATCTCACGGTGCTATTTCGCATCTTTGGCGCCGCTCGGTTGGCCGGCTAAATTCACCGATGACATATACTACTCGGAGCACTACCTCAATCGACTTGCGCATGAAGGCGTCAATGGGTTATGGTTGAAGATTGCCCTCAGTGAGATAGGACGAAACTCCGTCATTCCGGAATATGGACGAGATGCTGAACCACGCCTTCAACGGCTGCGTGGCATCGTGGATCGCTGTGCCCGATACGGCATCAAGATATATCCATTTGTGATTGATCCGTACAAAATACTGGAGAACAGCCAAGTAGCCAGAGCACACCCGGAATTGCTCGGCCACCGGATGGGGTTCGACGCGACGACAGGCGTGCATCACCACTATTTCTGCACCAGCAATCCGACAGCGTTAGCCTATCTTGAGGAAGCAACGCGCAATCTATTTGCGGATGCGCCAGGCCTGGGTGGCCTGATCAATATCTGCATCGGTGAAGGCGGCACGCACTGCTATTCAGGATGGCCCGATCACATTGATTGTCCGCGTTGCGGTCCACGCCGGCCGCGCGACGTGCTGAACGATACGCTGGCCGCGATGGAACGAGGCATGCACGCAGCCAGTCCGGATGCTGAGCTGATCGCATGGCCGTATACCCAATATGTGGATTGGGGTGATGAACTGACGTTGGACGCGGCGGGACATTTACCCCAAGGCGTCAGCCTCGTGCACAATTATGAATCCGGTGGCGAAGACATGCAGTGCGGTCACCGGCACAAGCTGTGGGATTACTGGCTTTCGTGGGCTGGTCCGAGCAGGATATTCAAGGATTGCGCGCGAGCGGCGATCAAGCATGGCACTCGGATGTACGCCAAGCTTCAGGTTGGGTGCAGCCATGAGGTGGCCACGGCGCCCTTCGTGCCGGTGCCTGGCCAGTTGTATGCGAAGTACCGTGCCATGCACCGACTCGGTGTCACGGGTGTCATGCAATGCTGGGATTTCGGCAATCATCCCGGCGTGATGACTCGCGCGGCCGGCGAACTGGCGTTTGCGCCCTTCCCTGAAGATGAGGATGAGTTTCTGCATCGCCTGGCGCAACGCGACTGGGGTGCGGATGCCCGCCATGTCGTGCGGGCATGGAAACTGTTTCAACGCGGCTACAGCCAGTTCCCCATGAATTTCATATTCGGCTGGCTGGGGCCGGCCCACGACGCGCCGGTATGGCCCCTGCATCTTGAACCGGTTGATCGTGTGGTTGCCCCCACCTATGCCTTGGGTCATTCCGCCAGCGGCGACAGGATCGGGGAATGTTTCGCGTATACCCATTCGCTGGCGGACGTGTTGTCGCTTTGTCAACGAATGGCACGCGACTGGAACCGTGGCGTGGCAATCTTGAAAAAGCTATTGCCGCGATACGATCACAATCGGGAACGGCAGTTGGATATCGGCGTGGCAACAGCGCTGGCGATCCAATTTGAAAGTACATACAACATGTTGCGGTTTTATGCGATGAGGGAGGAACTGCCGTATCAATCACACGCCAGGCAACTCACGGCACTCAAACTGATGAAGAATATTGTCCAGCGTGAAAGTGAGCGGGACGGCGAACTGCTGGATTTATGCAAAGCCGACTCACGGCTTGGATTTCATTCGTCCGTGGAGGGCTACCGTTATTTCCCCGCGAAAATACGTTGGCGTCAGCGGCAACTGAAGCAACTGCTCGAACACGAGTTTCCACGTGTCGAATCAAAAGTCGGACGACGGATTCCGCTATGGCCGCAGTACACCGGCCAGCAGCCGACGGGGCCAATCTACCATTGCCGATACGGCGCCGCGCAGCCGGCATGGGATGAAGCGACCGATGTCGAACTCGCCCACCGTAAAGTATGGATGGGCAGCGCGCCGAAAGGTTACCATACGATCTGGAGTGCGTCTTATACTCGGGATGCCATGTACGTGAGAGTCCTTTGCAGCGGTCAGGTCAGTTCAGCTCCCAAACGCAAAGATATAGCTCGCAACATCAACACCAATGTCGCCAGCATGGTATTGACCGAGAATGACCCCCATCGCGCTGATGTGGTTCGGGTCTTGATTGAGCCTCGACGTCTTTGGCCCAACCAGTGTTACGAAGTTGGAGCGGACGGAACGCGCTATCGTCCTGTGTATCCGGTTCCCGAGGACCGTCAATGGGAGAAGTGGAACACGGTGACGGAACGCACGCCGGAGGGATGGCGCGTTATCTTCCGCATCCCGTGGGTTTGTCTGGACAATAACCATTCGCCGGAGCGGCCGATCCGGATTGATGTGGAACGAACCATCAATACTGGCGCAGGCATCATCACCGACAGTTGGATACAGCGTCATCCGTTGCCGTATCATCGTTTGACCTATGGCACTGCCAATCCGGCGGACCTGGGCTGGCTGGATTTCGAGAAGAGCAAGTAACATCGATCGGGCATGACGCACAACTGTCGCTGAGCATGTGACAACAGACGACAGCCGAAACATCACAACGTCCGCATCTGCTAAAATGAAGCGCAGTAAATATCCCATGGAAACCTGTGATGTTCCGCTTCGCCCAGATGACCGACACGCATCTCTACACCGACGACGGCAGCGTGGAGATGCGCAAAGTGACCGACTCCATACGCCACGACATGTTCAAGGCGCTGATGCGCCAATGTGCGTCGCATCACGTTGATTTTATTGTTCACACCGGCGATCTGTGCGGCGGTCACGCGAAGGAGCCGCTGCATCGGCAGTTCAAGCAACTCTGTGACGAACTGAGCGCCGAACTGAAACTGCCGATCTACCTGACCCGGGGCAATCACGACGCCACAGTGAATTGCCCGGATGAGGTTTACCATCGCGTCCACGGCCCAGGAACCTATGCATTTACGCATAAAAGCCGTGCATTTCTCGTGGTCGACCGCTACTACAGGGCCTACGAACACACGCAGCACGCCTACGCCCTGAGCTATGAAACGCTGACGCGCGTGCGCGAACTGGCAGCGGACATACCCCGCGACATGTCGCTGGTGATGCTGCTGCATGACGATCCGATCGGCATTTCCCATTTTTACCGCGGCACGGAATTGTTTCACGCCCTGGAACATCACAACCTGAAGCTGGTCCTGTTCGGCCACGTCCAGTCAACGTATCTTGGCCGATGGAACAATGTCGCGTTTGCCACGGTATCCGGCGACGATGTGGCGCATGATACGTCGCCCCTGATGTACAACATCGTGACGTGTCATGACGACGGACGGGTTGAATGCGAGTTCCATCCAGTTCGCCATGATCTGCCGGCTGCGCCCCGGCCTGCGGCTCTGCCATCCGGCGGAAAAGTGAAAACACTGGAAAACTGGCTGAATATGCGGGGGCCGATGGGCAATCGCACCGCACCAGGCGAGCTGCCGGATGCTCCGCCGCGCCTTGTATGGTCGTCTGTGTTGCCCGGGCGCATCGGCACCGCGGGGCTTACCCTTGCCGACGGCAGGTTGCATGTCACTACTTTGGGCAAAGGCCGCTATGAGGAATGTCTCGCTGTTTCCTTGGACGCGCGGGATGGTTCACGCCAATGGCAGACGCCGCTGGACGGCTGCGCGGAGGGTGGGTTGGTGCTACGCCCGCAGGTAGGACGTGGTTACGTCGGCACGAGCAGCGGCAGTGTCTTCGCCCTGCAACTGGCGGACGGCTTCGTCGCGTGGCGGTGGAACAATCACGACAACATGCCCATGGTCGCGCAGCTATGTATGGATGAAACGGAAGGCACACTGCATGGCGCGTCCAACTGGGAGATGTATGCGATCCATGCCGAGACCGGCGAACTGCGTTGGCGCAGCTTGGCCACACAGCATGGATTTACCTACATGGGACCCGGCGCGGGCAGTCCGGTGGTGGTTGGATCCCGCGTGTTCCATTCCCGGCCGTTCAACGCTTTGAAGGAAGGCCAGTCGCTCGTGCAGTCGGTCGACAAGGCCACGGGACGCGACCTTCAGGTGCTTGATGTTCCGGGAGGCAGCCATCCGAAGTTGCGTCATGCCTCACCGATTCACCACGATGGCCGGCTGTATGCCGTGGGCATGGGCCTGCTGGAGATCGATCCCCGCGAGCCGAACCGTTATGCCCGATACCGTTCGGGCGACATCGTAAGCGCGACCCCGGCCGTGAACGATGATCTTGTCGCCGTCAGCTATCACCGAACGATTGTGGCCTATGATCGTGCTTCGCTCGAGGTGCGGTGGACGGTGGATCATGAGCCGGCGAAGCTGCATTTCATCGGCAATTTCCGGTCCAAATATGGCATGGGTGAAAAGCCGATGGGCGCGTTCAGCGCGCCGCTGATCGCGGATCGTCGCGTGCTGGTCTGCGACTTGGGCGGGCGCGTGCGATGTCTGGATGCCGGCGATGGACGGGAACGATGGCGGCTGGAGTTGGAACACCCCATCCTTGCCGCCCCGATTCTCTCCGGCAACGCACTGTTTATCGCGGATTACGAAGGCACGGTCCACGCCTTCGCCTGGTAGACGACGGAATACGTCCTTGAACCCATCACGGCGCGGGCAGTATTTTCGGGTTTGCTTATTTCACCGGTTCAAACCGCAAGCCGCCCCAGCTCATGGTTTCGCTGCCGCCCCACTGGTGACCGTTGACCGCCAATTCCAGCGAGATCATCTGGCCTGCATAGGGAGTCAGATCGACCACGGCGGATTCGATCGGCAGCGCGATGTGATCTTTCGCCTTTTCAGGATCAGAAGATACTTCCTGAGTCCGGTAGGCCTGCCATATTTCGCCGCCGTTGACGCGGACGCAGTACTCCGCGCCGTCACCGTAGCCGTGCAATGTGCCGTAGTCGAATGACAGTTTCACCGGCTCTTTCGGCAATTGCAGCAGCCAGCACATGACGCCTTCCTGGGCAGGAGGGTTGCCGATGTAATGGTCCAGCGTCGGGCCTTGTTTCCGTGGTTGGCCACGTTGATAGACCAGGCCTGTTTTGCGGTCGTGGACGGAGTATGTTGTGGGCAGATCAAGCAACGATGCGCCGGGCGTCACCGTGATGGGTTGATCCCACGCCACAACGATTGTGCCGGGCAGATTGATGCCGACGTCACGTTGATTCGATCCCTGTTCGGCGACGGACGTGGCTCCCAGCACGTGAATCGGCAGTGACGCCTTGACGATGACTTGCCCGATCCGCGTTGCTGGTTTGGTTTCGTCAGCCTTGTTCGGCGCAGCCTCTGTGATCAGATTGCCAGGTGCTTGTTTGACAGCTTCGGCATCCAGTTTCGCCGGGCTGTCCATGGGAGGCGGGATCTGGATGTCCACCGGGCCGACCTGCGCGATCCAGTATCCATCGCGGACGACATGCCGGAGCACAGCCATGCCTTCGGGCACGGAAGCGATCACCGCCGGTGGACGATGGATATTTTCCCCCACGACGTACATGGGCGCTTCGGGATTCAGCCCCACGATGCGGTCGCCGTCATAGGCAAGCCAGCCCTCGATGCCCAGGCCCGGCGCTTCGATCTGGCGTTCGCCGTGCAGCCGCCAGTACAGCGTTTCGGGTGACCCGTTGGAACGCAGCTTGATGAATCGCGTGCCGCGGTCGCGGACGAAGCGATACTCGGTTCCATCTTTTCCCGTGAAATAGTGCATCACGGTCGGATCCCAGCGATCAGGCCAGTGGCTGACCAGTTGCTCGTTGGCGAAGATCAGGCCTCGCTGACGGAGCATCCATTCCTCCTGCAGAGGATCGGCGTTGAAGCCGGGAGACCAGTGCGTCACCAGCGCGCCGCGGATGTCGTCGTCGTCGCAGGAATAGACGTTCTGAGCCAGGTTCCAGACGGAAATGAATTCATTGAACAGCCGGCCGCAGATCGGATGTCGGCGGGGGTTGGGCCGCTCGATCCAGATCAGGGCGAAATTCTGACCCCGTGCGGTCACTTCATGATTGCGTTCGCCCATCATCGCCACGTCGGGCATCGTCTGGTGGAAGTATTCCCGCATATGAACGGAGCCTTGAGCCCAGTTGTCGCCGTCGGGTTTGCCGTCGAAATGGCGGTCGACCACCCACGAACAATCTTCATAGATGCCCGATGTGCCGTAGCGGCTCACGATGTCATGCGCCAAATCGACATAGAACCGTTGCCAGATCCGCCAGGCGAGATGAGTCCGGGCGTGCAGGCGTTGCTCGAACCACGGCAGCTTTTTTGAACCCCATCCAACACAGGTGGCGTTGGTGTAGGGGAAGACGTGAATGCCCAGCTTTTCGATGGCGGCGAACTGATCGCCGATGCCGTCGACGCCTTCGTACCGCACGGGGTTGTCGAACGGCCAGTTGGGCCAGGGAGTTTCATACTTCGGTTCGCCTTGGTTCCAGCCCTTGAGCCAGCCCTGCGAGGTGAACACCGCCATCGTGTCACGCGGGGCAATGTCGGCGTACTTCGCGGCGTGCGCGGGGCTGGGCATGGACGAGCCGAGCACGATCCGGACTTTCTCCGCCCATTTCGGCGATCGCTCGCTGATCGGCTTCATGCCCCATTGCGACTTCATCTGCTTGACATATCGCCCGGCAGGTTCGAGCCAGTCGCCGGCAAAGACATTGAAGCGCCACGTCACGTTGTCGATGGTTTGATTGCGTTCCACGCGGTCGGAGGTCAGCCATTCCAGGCCTATGGTCCACGTGGCCTGGGATCGCGCCAGCGTCATCGCCCGTGAATAATCCAGGGCCGGCTCATCGGCCCACATGGCCATGGAACCTTTGCCGCTTTCCAGAATCACCAGCCCCGCCTGCCAGCCCATCGGCCAAAGCCACCGTGGCATGTCGGTCGTGAACAAGGTTGAATCCGCCGGTTCCTCGTACGCCACGCCTACGTCCGTCGGTGCGATAAGGCGCAACGCACCGTCCAGTCCCAGCCATCGCAGCGTCACGCTCTTGAGGCCGCGGTCCCGAATGTCGTGCACCGGCTCGATCCCGCTGCGCACCTGCTGGGTCAGCAGCAGATCGCCCGTGGCGTCATCCATACGCAGCGTCAGCATCGCCGTCATGTCCGGAAAAAAAGCTTCTGGACGATTCGGATCGCAGCTCAGGCCGGTCAGTTGGATCGTGGCGGAATGGTCGTCGGCACGGACATCCACGCGCGTTTGCGCCACCACCTGGTAAAACCGATCCGGCTCGTTGGGCCTCAGCGATTCCACCGCCACACCGCTTTCACGCTGCTGCTGTTGCAGCGAGGCGGAGGGTGATGGGGATTGACGCGGAGATGCGTATCTTTCGCCGGTCAGGCGATTGACCACGCGCACCACTTCCAGCCCTTCGACCGTCATCTCGTACCGCTCGGTGCGGACAACGACCGCTCGCCCCTCGACCGTAAACGGCTTTTGCGCGGCATAGCCGATTGAACCTGCGATCAGCAGCAGTAGAAAGGCCCCGAGACATCGCATGAATGTCATGCGCTTACTCCTTCCAGACAAAACAGAGACCAATGTTCATTCAGCGTCAAACTCAACGTATGCAGATCATCGGACGTTTCCGCCTCCGTAACGTTGTCGTATAGCGGGGGCAGTTGCGCCAGGAATCGGCGTGGAATGATGAGTCTGCACGGTCGCGGCTGTTGCTTTGTATCGGATAATTCGAGGCGAACCAGTTGTCCGCCGCGAAGTTCGATGGCGACGCGCACGCCGCCGTGCGCGGGAAGCTCGTAGGACAGATCGCTCCACCGCTGCGTGATGCCGGGCAGGATATGGATTTCATCCTGGTAGGGATACATCAACATGCGAGCCACAGCCCGTAAATAGGCCCCGCCGGAGGTGGTCAACCACGGATGATCGATCCGCGAAAGGTCTTTGCTGGCGCTTTCCACCATGCAGGCAAATGGAGCGAGCACCTGCAGGCTGCCGTCCAGCCACCGCATCGCGTCTTCCGCCCGGCCCAATGTCGCCATGGCGTGCGCCTGCCACTGATACTGCCACGGCCAATACTCCGGTTTGCTTTCATCCGCGCCGACATTTCCCCCGCCGTCTGCCAGTTGATGAAACGGCAAATGCTTTTCACGCTGCTCCTGCCGCCAGTCGGCAATGGCGCGATCCAGTTGCATGTCAGGTTGCGGCCGGCGACGCAGTTCCGAACAGACGTACCAGAAGTTGTCTTCGCTGAACGCCTCGTCCGTCTTGTACGCCACAAATTCGTTGGTCCACTTGCCGTATCGCCGCCGGTATGCCTCGGCCATCCGCGGCGACAACACTTCGCGCGTCAGCAGATAGGCGCGATCCGCCATTTCTTTCCAATACGCCAATCGCGGCTCATTCACATCCAGGCGCTGGGCCCACTGCACCGCCAGGTCCAGTGTGCGCGCGATGCTGACCACCAGCATCGGCCCGTCTTCCTGCGGGTAAATGGCTTCATTGAGGTCCACCGCGCGCTGGGTGCGAACGACGTTGCCGGGCAGTTCTTCCAGAATCCAGTTCAGGTAATACTCCGCGCACTGGCGGATGATGGGATAGAACCGCGCCCATGTGGAGGCATCGTCAACATATTGGCAGAACTGCCACGCGGACTGAACGAACCAGCCGATGGCATCCTGATGTTCGGTGCCGGTGACGTTGCGATCGCCGCAAAGGACGCCGGTTTCGGTGACGCTGGCCATGTAGCGACAACCGCGTCCGCCGGTGAGCATGGTTCCATAGGGCACCATGGCGCGGCGCCATTCGACGACGCGTTTGGCCAGATCAGTCACGCCCAGCGCGAGCAGGCCTTCAAAGGGAAAACATTCATCCCAGAAATAGACCGCGCCCCAACTGCTGTTGAAGGGATTGGCGGGAAACGACCAGGGCGTCGCGCTGCACCGGCAATGGTAGACCGCCGTTTCAAATGCCGCCGCGTGGGCCGGCTGATCCCCCGGAAGTTGGATATGGATTTCATTCCAGAAGCTCTGCCATGCCGCCCGCTGGGAAGCCAGTACGCCATCGAAGCCCTGCGCCCGGCACCACGCGCGATGTCCGCGCGTCGCGGTGGCTGGATCGCCCGGCGTGATGCGTTGCTGCTGATGCTCACGGTGGATCGCCTTGACGTCCGGACTCATCCAACCGTCAAAAAAGATCGGGTAATGCAGCGGATCATCGCCGAGATCGTCTTCCAGGCTCAGGTACACCGTGACGCTTGCGCCATCCGCCGGCGTGATGAGCAGACGCAGGGTGTTGTCCGAGGATGAGGCGGCAGCGTTCTGATCGGTGAACAGGGCGATCCGGCCGCGAAAGACGCGATGGCCGTCGGCGACCGTCTGAGCTTCGATGCCCTGCGTGTCGGCCGGCTGGGGAGCAAACTGCACTCGGAAAGGCACGCCCGGCGTGGCGGAATCCTGCAAGGTGTACACAGCCTCAAGCTGGGGCCTGAATCCCGCGGGCAGATGGTCATAGCGACGGTGGACGACCAGCAGGTTGCGTTCGAGATGGACGAAAGTCGTCGTGGTTTCCCGGCAGTTGCCGCGTTCGATGACGGTTTCCACGAAGCCTTGTCGCGGATGGAGGCGCTGACGCCAGTGCGTCACGGCCGGCAGCGTGTCCTCAGCGAGCAAACGCAGGTCCAGCCAGCCCCATTCAAAGAGGTTGCTGTTGTACCGGTCCATGCGTTTGTCATGACGCCGGCCGGCCCAGACGATGCGCGGAGGAGCAAAGCTCGGCCGGGCTTCAAAATCATGCATCGCGCCGCGCGCATCCACGCACAGCTTGATCTGGTCGTTGCCGATCAGCGGCAGCACGCGTTGACTGTCATCGGGTATCGCCGAACCTGAAACTTCGTGATGCGGATGATGTCGGTCCATGTCACTCTCAAAAGGAATGAAATTGCCCTGCATCACCGAAACAGCTCAATTGCTGCATCGGCAAGCATGGATCGTGGGTTGACGTCAGGGCAAACGCATTTGGTTTTTGCCCCTCTCCCTTTCAGGGAGAGGCTGGGTGAGGGTACGGCGTTCGATCGCGTTTTGCCCGTGATTGGACGAACCGGTTGACGTACGCCCGACCCTCACCCTAACCCTCTCCCTGGAAGGGAGAGGGGAGCAGATTCATATGCGTTCACCCTGGGGTTGAGGAGCGGTTTGCGTGTCGTCGGATCACGGTTCGGGGATGGCCATCTGGGTCATGTGGTAGGGATTGTCGTAGGCGAGGTAATTCTTGCTCCATTTCACATGGCCGTCGACGAAGAGCATGTTTCCGCCGCCCATGTTGTGCCGGGGATTGCCGCCCGCGACGGATAAAGAAGCAGGCATGGCGAGCCAGGTGTAGATGGGCGCGCCGCCGTTGTAGGGGAAAATCTCCTGTAAAAAACAGAGTTTGGCGGGTTTGGACAAGTCGGACAATTTGTTGCTGCCGGCGATCAGCAGTCCGCCGGAGCTACTACGTACCAGGTCCAGGGATATCCACGCCGGATAATTGTTGAGACTGGACCCATTCCAGCCGAACCAGCCGAAGGCCGAGGCAACGGTGCAGGCGTAGAACTCCTTGGTGGCAAAAAAGGAGTGCGCGTCGACGAATGCGCTGCCATAACCTCCGCCGTCCTTGATGTCGGCTTCCGTGCGATTGGCGAACTGTGGGCAGAGCCAGGCCTGAGACGTGATGTCCATGTAGGGATACAGGCTGCCGGTGATCAGGGTGATGGACATATCCGCGCGGAGTTCTTTTTGTTCCACGCAGCCGAAGCCGCCGGAGTACCAGGTATTGGGCAGATTGTCCCGGCTGTCGGTGATGTAGGCGGTGTAGGCGATGCCCTGCTGGCGCAGGTTAGAGCCGCACTGAATGCGTGAGGCCGCTTCCCGTGCAGCGCCGAGGGCCGGCAGCAGGATGGATATCAAAAGCGAAATGATGGAAATCACCACGAGAAGCTCGATGAGCGTGAAGCCCGCATGAGCGGCGGTCGCATCGTGATGCGGATGAGTATGTTGCTGAAGCGGAACAAGGCAAGATCGTGACGACATGGCGTGTTCCTTTATCCTGAGATGGTGGAGGAGACGGGAACCACGGACAGGGGCGAAACGGCTGTGACGGGCGGATTGCCGACTTGGCCGCCCAGCCCGAATTCGTGACCGAAGAGGGTGGGTACTTCCGTCATCTGCACAGGCTGCCTGCCTCGTCGCTGTTCATCAATCACCGCGAGGCTGGCCTGAAGCGTCTGACGGACGGACCAGCCGATCCAGGTGACGGGCACGTGATTGAGCGGCAGGTAAGGGAAGTTGGCGGCGGCGACGACGTCGATGGCGTCCGGAGCGCGAAGGCCGGCCGTGGCAACCCCGGCCGTGCCGTGCTCGACCAGATGGTCATCGTCGATCAGCAATGCGTCGGGCCGATCCACCTGCTGGGCGTTGAGCATCAGATGCACCGTGTGGCGAGCCCAGGCGGGACAGCGCGGATCGACATGCTGCACGGCATAGGGCGACAGCTTCATGCCCATCATCGCGGCACGATTGGCCACGTGCCGGCGTATGCCATCGGGATCGGGCGAACAGGTCAGTACCGCCAGTTGCTTTCTGCCCCGCGACGCCAGATGTTCAATCCCCCGGTCGATCAGAGTGAAAGGAGATGCTCCGACCGTAGGCAGATCCGGCACATAATGACGATCCATGATCGCCACCCGGGGCAGACGCGGATCGGTCATGATCGGCGTGTGATCGATCAGAGGGGGGCTGACCTTGAGGATCACGCCGGCGAGGGTCTGGGTTTCGATCCGCTGAAGCAGGGCCAGGTAATCTTCACTGTCGCTGTGGCCATCGACACCCTGATAGACCGTCATTCGCATCGTCCCCGGACGATGGCGATCAACCTCTTCCTGCATGGCATGGGCTTCGGTCGCCAGCGCGGTGTAGTAGCGCGACCACCGGGCGCTTTCATCGTCGGGTAGAAACGGCAGCACCAGGGCGTAATGACACAGGTGCGGCGGATAGGGACGCACGAACGTGCCCCGGCTGCCGTGCGGCTCGATGAATCCCTGAGTCGCCAGGGTATCCATGGCCTGCTGCACGGTGAAACTGCTGACGTCGTATCGGCTGGCGACCTCGTGGCGATTGGGCATGCGATCGCCCGGCTTGTATTGGCCCGTCACGATCGCCTGCCTCAGATCGGACAGGATCTGATTCTGCTTCGGAGCCGTTTTGTTGCGCGTGACACGTGGGTTCACAAGAAGTCGCTTTGTCTTGTAATATTTGCTATGGAATGTGACATAACGAATATACATCCCGCCCATTCGGCCGTCAAGACTTTCTGACGACCCACGCTCATTTCCCGTTTAATTCGCTTATATCTCCATTCATTTCACGTATTTTGACGTCACTGGACTTCACGTCCGGGGATATACAAACGTGGTTTTAGGTTGTAAATATGTGTTTTTAGTATTGACATAACAAATAATATAAGTATCCTGCATCCAGCCCTCTGAACCTCTTCCCTCCTTGTCGGAATTCTCTCACCATGATTTCCAAGTCTTTGTTGCAGGCTGAATTGCGCGGCGACCAACTGCTGGTGCGATGCACCACGGACCGCGACACCATCCTTGTCGAACTGATCGACCAGCAGACCGGCGAAACCTGGGGTCCGACCCCGGCCGTGGTGCTGGAGTGGCTCGATCGGCCCTGCCAGCGGGTCGAGAAACTGACTCAGGCGAAGCTCACGATCGAAGCCGCCAACGCGCAGGCCATACGCATCCGTATCGCCTCCGAATGGCACGGCCTGTCGGCGGTCGTCTCCCTGCGGATCGACGGCGGCGAGTTGCTGGCGTCCATCGAGCCGGCGGACCTGACCGAATCCAAATCTCAGGTCTTTCAACTGGCGGGACTGCACCTGCTGCCCGGACTGATGGGCGTGGACCCCAGGCATCCGGGCCATCTCGTGTTGCCGTTGCAGACCGGCGCGATCTGCCATCCCGACCGCCATGAGCGCCTGCGTGACGCCTTTCTGATCTATGGCCAGCAGTACCGCTGGGAAGACCTGCCTCTGCTGCCCTGTTGCGGCGTGGTACGAAGCCAAACCGCCAGCGCTCTGCTGGCGATCGTTCAGTCCGGCGAGTGCGACGCCGAGTGCCGCGTGGAACTGGACGGCCACGGCGCGGGCGTCACCGGCTTCGCCCTTCGGTATCGCTACACGCGGATCGACACGGTGGACCCGATCCGGCGCGAGATGCGCATTGTCCCTTTGCGGGGGCAGGATGCCGGTTACGCGGGGATGGGCCGGCGAATGCACCGGTTCATCGCCGAACATCATGGCCGCCGTCCGCTGACGCAGCGATGCAAGGACAATCCCGATCTCGCCTATGCGCTGACGAGCTACACGGTCAAGGCGTTTCTGGCGAACAAGAAAATCGGTTCCTTCGACGGCAGCGGCGAATATCAACGCTGGTGTACCTTCGAGCAGCTTGGCAGGCAGCTTCGCACGTTGCGTCAGGCGGGTCTTGATCGCGTCTGGGTGCAGGCGGTCGGCTGGAACCCCGATGGTCACGACGGCATGTGGCCCACGCGATTTCCCATCGACGAGCGCGTCGGCGGCGAAGCAGGCTGGCGCGACCTCGTGCAGCTTGGCCGGCAACTGGGCTACATGATCGGCGTGCATGACAACTATCTGGACAACTACGCCTGTTCGCCGGATTTCGTCCCGGATCGTTGCGTGGGCGCGATCCATGGCGGGCCGCTGGGGCAGGGCGTCTGGTCCGGTGGCATGAATCACCGCGGCTGGGGTCTGGCGATTTCCGAAGAACGGCTGCGGGGCCAGATGGAACAACTCCGTGACCTCGGCGTCCGCGGCGTGCATTACATCGACGCCATGGGCATGCCGCTGGAACTGTCCTACAACCCCAGGCACGGCGAACATCGCTACCGCCGGGCCTGTGCGGCGGGCATTCAACATATCCTCGATACCGCTTCGGCTGTGTTCAGCGGCAGCGCCACGGAAATGGGTTACCTCTATGCCGTGCTGCACTGCGACTGCATCGCCGGCGAACAGTCGCGGTGGAAGAGCTGGATGATCGGCGATGTGAAGGAACTGGTGGATCAGCCTGTTCCGCTCTGGCACATGGCGGTCAAGGGATACATCGGCTACGAGGCGCACCAGGTGCATAGCTCAGCGATTCAGTGTGATCCGAGCGACATGACTCAGCGGATGTTGGACATGGCGGAGCTGGGCATCAGGCCGCGGCTGGAGACCAGTTGGGTCGTGCCGGACTGGGGCGCGTATCCACTGGAGCCGTGCCTGCCCGCCATCGAGCTGGAGTACGACTTGATGCTTCGCAGGCTGCGCGGCACGATGCTGGAGCCGATGGTGGATCACGAGTTTCTGCATGGATGCTGGTTGACCGGCGATGCCGTGACCCGGACCTGCTTCGGCGACGGCACGGTGGTGCTGTCGGATCGGAAAAACAGAACGCTGGAGATCGACGGCAAGGCGTGGCCTCTGCCGCTGGACTATCCCCGTCCGGCGCGGTTGCCGGTGGGCAGCCGTCCCGCCGAGTGGGACCAGATCATGGCTGGCGCATTTGCGTTTTCCCCCTCTCCCTCTCAGGGAGATGCTGGGTGAGGGTACGGCGTTCGATCGCTTTTTGCTCGCGATTGGACGGAGCGGTTGACGTACGCCCAACCCTCACCCTAACCCTCTCCCTTGAAGGGAGAGGGAATCAGATGGCCGCCGGGTGTGTGTCCGTGTAAGAACAGCATGTTTTCAGGCCGAAATACAGGAGTTGGACCATGGGTGCAATGTTGTTGCTGATGGGTGCGATGACGCTGGCGGCGCAGCCGGAGTCGATGGAATACGGCGCGACGCTGTCGTTGCTCAAGGCGGCGCCTTCTATGGAAACGTTCGACCCGGCCCAGTGGTCGCCGGCGGTGCGAACCGTCAACTTCATGGAGAGTTGGAGCAACAAAGCGATGGACCAGCGGCATGGCGCGACCTGGCTGGCTTCCACGCGAGACGCCCTGTACATCGCCGTGGTCAGCGAAGTGCCGCCGGACAAGGACCTGTGGGCGAAGATCAAGAATAACGACGATACCGCTGTTTGTTTCGACGAAGGCGTCGAAGTCTACATTGATCCGTTCCTTGCCAATCGGCAGGCGCGGCAGGGCGAGCAGTGGTATGTAGGCATGATCGCCAACGCGCTGGGTACGGTGTACGACGTCAAGTTCGATCCCGCCAGCCCCGCGCCGGATCGGGCTTGGAACGGCCACTGGACGCTGAAAAGCTTCGTCAATCTCGACACGTTGACCTACACGCAACTGATCAGCATTCCGTGGACGGACCTGGGCTGTGACCATGCGCCTATCGGTCGGGATGTCGGCGTGCTGATCGCACGCAACTACAAGCGGCCATGGGGACAGGTGACCTGGTTCCCGCACGAAGGCGCGTTTACCAATTGGCTGCGATATGCGCGGATTCGCCTGACTGAAAATGAGCCGACGGTTCAAATCCAGTCGCTGGGCGAGCAGTTCTGGAACGGTGAGCCGGACTATCAGCTTCGCATCATCAATCCGGGGCCGGCCAGACGCGTCAAAGTCACGGCGAAAATGCTGTCCAATTCCGTCCCCGGCAAAAATAATGAACAGATCATCGACCTGCCCGCCGGCGGCGAAGCGCCGTATCGGTGGCATATCCCGGGGCATTTCCAGGACATCGGCCTGCACAACCTCCAACTGGTCGTCGCGTCGGAAGACGGATCGCAAACATACCTGCGCTACGGCATCCCAGGATGGACCAAACCCCAGGAGAAGCCATGGGCGGAGGTCCGGCTTGGGCCTGATCCTGACGCGGCTGTTCGCATCGCATACTACCCGTCCTACGGCTTCGTGCGTCTGGGCATCGACACGCACAAGCTCGGCAAAGAGGCCGATGCCATCGTCGCCGGCCATGTGAAGATCACCGCGCCGGACGGCAAGACCATCGTCGAGTCGGCATTGAACTGGCCTCAGGACAAACACGGCCTGACGATGGAAATGAAAGTCGGGGACCTGTCCGATGGCGACTACCAGGTTGTCGTCACGCTCAACGGCATGGATACGCCGTTCGTCCGCCCATTTGCGAGGAAACATTTCGCGTTTGAAGGCTCGGCCATGGGCGTGACCACCAACGTCTATCCGCCGTTTACGCCGATCCAGGTCGAGGGAAACAACATTGACGTCGTGCTGCGCCGTCACGAAATGACCGGCCTGGGCCTGTGGAAATCCGTCACCGCGAAAGATGAACAACTCCTCGCAGGCCCCATCCAACTGTTCGCCAACGATCAGCCGCTTGAAGGAGCCGGCAAGTTCACCAGCGTGCATCACCATCTGGCTGTGTATGAAGGCCAGGCCTCGGCTTCCGCGGTCACCGCCAAAATGCGATCCTCCATGGAGTACGACGGCTGCATGAAAGTGGAATTGGAACTGCAACCCGGCGCGGACAAACAGGAACTCAAGTCCTTGTATCTGGATATTCCCCTGCGCGATGCCATATCGCCGCTGTGGCATGTCTGCTCCACCAGCGTGCGATCCAATCCCGCGGGTGAAGTTCCCGCAGGACAGGGCGTCATCTGGGACAGCACGCGCTTTCCCGACGGCGCGTGGTTCGGCAATTTCAAGTGCTACCTCTGGCTCGGCGGTGAAGAACGCGGCATCGCATGGTTCGCCGACAACGACGCCGGCTGGGAACTGTCACTCGACAAGGATGGCAAACCCGATGCGCCTTGTCAGCAGATCATCCGCCAGGGCGACAAGCTGGTCCTGCGTGTGAATCTCATCCAGAAGCCGATCACGATCGACCAGCCGCGCCGGATTGTGTTCGGCCTCCAGGCCAGCCCGACCAAGCCCATGCCTGATGATTGGCGCAATACCAGCTTCGAGGGAACCATCACCCGCCGCGATGGATCACGCACCGACGATATCTATCTCCAAGGTTCACAGTACTGGGGCAGCAACGGCCACATCTTCGACCGCTATCCACGCAACGGCGACCTGAGCATCCTTACCGCCATGCAACAGTCGCGGCTCGGTTCACCATGGCCCGGCTTCGTCGAGCAGTGGACCAAACGCAATCTCCTGCCAACGATGCCTGAGGCAACCATCAAGCAGTACGTCGATCTGGCCAACTTCTCGTTGCATATGAGTACGCATGTTGGCCGGAATTGCCGCTGGTTTTCCGTCTACTGGGAATCATTCTGGGGTGTCATCGCATCACACCCGGAAACATACGTGTACCAAAGCGAATGGTCCGGCCAGTGGCAGCAGGATCTGCCCAAGGATGTCTGGCGCACCAACCCCGTTGCCGTGGGCAACGCCAACCTTGCGCCGAGCTATGTCGACTTCGCCTGCTACTGGGGCGCGGAGTTTGTCCGCCGAGGCATCGGCCTGTATTACGACAACATCTTCCCCACTCCGCAGCGCGATACGGTGACCACTGCCGCCTATGTCCTGCCCAACGGAGATATTCAGCCGTCCGCCAATATGTGGGCTCGCCGGGAGTTCTACAAACGCACATGGGTCATGCACCATGAACTGACGCCGCAACGCACCAAGCCCATCCAGATCCTGCATATGACCAATTCCAACATCCTTCCGTTCCTGAGCTTCGGCGATGCGAACATGGACCTCGAATGGCTCTACGGCCCCGAACCGCAGCAGGCCAAGTATCCCGCCAACATGCTCCGTACGGAATCCATCGGCCGGCAAACCGGAAGCTATCCGCTGAGCCTGGCGTGGATCAACGATACGAAATCACAGGAAGAACTGGACTTCGCGTATCGCACGCGCTTCGGCACGCATTTCGTCCACGAAGTCCGTGTCAAAAACGCCGCCGAAGATCGTCGGACAATCGAAGCCAAACTCCTTCAAATCGTCGCCGACTTCGGCTATGGCCTGCGCGATTGCGCCGTCTTCAACTACTGGGACAAGTCCTATCCCGTCCACACCAGCAACGATGCACAGGCGAAATCCATTCTGCTTCAGCGCAACGGCAAGAGGTTGCTCTGCGTCTGCACATGGAATCCCAAGCCGGAAACGCTCACCATCAAGCTGGATGGAGATGCCCTCATCACAGCGTCGGATGCGGAAACCGGCGAGGCTATCACGGTGCAGGACAACGTTCTGACGCTCCCGACGGTTGGTTACGGCGTCCGATTGCTGTATGTGCAATCACGGCAATAACGATCTGCGACAGGCCCCAAAACGAGAATGTGTGACCTTCTCGATGCTGCGAGCAGCTCGTGGGGTGCGACACTGCAGCACATGGTCCAACGGTTCAAAGTCGGCAACTGATCCGTCCCCCCGCGGTTAGCCGCGACACGAAGTGGAGTGCGTATTCCAATAACGGTTAGCCGCGACACGAAGTGGAGCGCGTATTCGAGCGCGTATTCAAATTGCATCGAATTCGCCTGCTCATCTCCACAATCGTCATCGTGTCATTCCCGAAGATGTCCACCAGGGGCGGAAGTGTCGTGCGTTTACGATCATGGCGACTTTCCGGCCTGACGGCGGGCATACGCTACGGGGCCATGAGTATCACGAAGACCCGGCGGGGACAACCGGCTTGGCTGGTCTATTTTCGGGTTATCCATGGAAGGGACGAAATGGCAGCGCCCTGGCCCCACATCGGGTATTGATGTTTCTGGTTGCGAGCTCGCGGGATATTTTGAACCCCTTGGCTGCAAGAATAAATGTACTTATACCCTTTTTCCGGTCTTGAATTTTCCACTGCTGGTTGACCCTTCCCGTGCCCAAGGCACATTGATCAGGTTTCGCCCACGCAATTCCACGGCGTTTCGGTCGAGCGGCAGAGTTCATTCCACAGCGGAATCTCGGCCACGGTGATGTTGAGTTCCAGCGGCTGAGAACGCGGTACGGTGCGGAGCATAAATTCCAGAAAGCTTCGACGGTCCGGCCACGTGTACCGGGAAGGGAGGTTGACACTCGGTCCGATGGAATAGGTCAACCGGCCTTGGGCGAGTTCACAAAGTTGCAGCAGATCGTTCTCGCGAATCTGGCCATTCATCATGCGTAAATCCGGATCGGCCAACGCGCTCGGGACGGTTCGCTCCCACCCCCCGCAGGAATGGATCGCGTACGGCCCGTGCGTCGCCGCGATGCGGCGCAAGTACGGCGATTCGAACTCGTCGTATACCTGGCAGGAGACGAGTGACCGGCATTCCGAAGCGAAATCATGTCCGCCGCGCAGACAATTCCCGTGGTGGGGTGCGGCCAACCGTCCGCCCGCCGCCTGCCGGAGCGCCGTGAGCATGTCAATGATCACCGCGGTGACGCGATCCAGCAAAGCGTGAAGCGCCGCGGGTTCTTCGTAAACCCACTGCATCAAAACGGTCGTGCCGAGGAGGTAATTGGCCGTGTCGAACGGGCCGGTCATGATGGGATTGCGGAAACCCAAAATGCCGCCCGTGAGCGTCCGCGCGTAGCGAATCCATTCCACCGCGCCCCAATACTGGCTCTCGGTCACCGGACGCGGTTTCAGGTCGGTCATCTTTGCGGGGTCGGCGGGGAGCGGATGCACGTAGAAATTTCCATCCGGCTGCGGTTCCACTCGCGCTGCGAACACATCACAGATGCCTTGCGACTGGCCATGGACGAATCGTGGCACGGACAGCGTCGGGTAGTAATCGCCCGGCAACTGGAGCGCGGCGTACTGGCTGGCCAAATCGCCCACCAGACTTTCCCGCCACTGTTCGGTCCAACCGGGCGGCTTGCGCGCCGGCTCGGCCGCCATCTGCGCCGCCGCGGCGGTTCGCGCTTCTGCCACCCGGTTGACCGCAGGCGTAATGTGAACGGCCAACCGGCCGATGCCGCGGCGCGCCCACAACGCATCCCACACGTCGCGGCGCGATCGTACCCGGGTCTCTATGAGTTCATTCAGCGTGGGGGAAGTCATGCGTTCTCCTTTCGCCACCGCGCACATTCCGCGGCGTGGGGACAGAGTTGACCATCCAGTCGCAGTTCTTCATGCACCAACGTCAGCGTCACCGCGCACTCGTCGAACGTCTCGACCCAGTGTGGTGTGGTGTGCGCGTTCCAGAGGAAACTGCCGGGCGGCTGTTCGACGGCATAGACATCCTGGGCTGTGATGCCGGCGGGCTTGACGGAGCCTTTCAGTTGGCAACGGCCACGCTGTTCGAGGGTCGTCCAGTTGTCCGGGGTTTTAAGCCCGACAAAATGTTTCGTACCGTACCGTTGCCAGGCGAGTTGGTGGGTGATGTCGAGATGGTAATTCGAGGCGCTGTTCGGCCCACTCGCAAACAGGATAGCAAACACGCTCTTGAACGTGAATCCGTTTGCGCGGAGCTTTTGCCGCCACGGATCAACCCATCGGTCGTCGATGCCCTGGAAGACTTGGCCCGGCCCGCTGAGATACGGATGCAGGCCGAAGTGTGCCAGCACAAACCGACTCCGCAATGCCTCCGTCAGCGGCAGCCGGACGAACTGTTCTTTCATGTCGGTGAGGTCGAAGGCGTCACCTTTGATGCCACTACGGACAATTGATTCCGGCGCGCAGCGCACTTCGTCCACAATTCGCTCCAACGGTGGCAGTGGATAATCGAAGTCGGCCGTGATATCTCCGCCGAGCAGGAAGTTGTGCAGCCCGCCCCAGTGTTGACGGAACTGTTGCCAGTCGGCGACCGTGTGGTGAAAGTTCATACCATCACGCTACCGGGGCAGTTGTATCACAGGAATGGCTCGATCGCCTGTTTCTATATCCGTTTGTGCCGGCGCAGAAGGGCCACGTAATGCGTGGGGGATGTCCCCTCGGTGCGTTTGAACACGCGGGAGAAGTGAAATTGTGTTGCGAATCCCAGTCGCTGAGCACACTGCTTGGTGCTCAAACCATCCTGCAACAGCAGACGCTTGGCGGTCTCGATTTTCAGGCGGGTGATGGCGCGGCGAGGCGTCTCGCCGGCTTGTCGCCGGTAGGCATGCGCGAGCGCAGACCGGCTCAGACTGACATGCCGCGCCAAATCGCTGACCCGGATCGTTTCTCCGATGTGTTGCCGGATGTACGACTCCACACGATGAGAGAGCCGGGATGAACTGCCGGGGTGATCGGGTTTTGTCACCAACCGTTCGCCTGTGCCGACTTGTTGTGAACCCAGAATCAGACCGAGCAGATCCAGAAAGATCCCATGTGCGCGGAGATGGAAACCGGACCGTCGCTCGAACAGCAGTTGGGAAATCTCCCGGAGTCGTCCACCCAGCATTCCATCTGGGTCTTGGATCTGGTGATAGCCCGCACGCCCAACCAGCCGGCGATAGTCCTCTTCCACCCGGCCTGCCAAGGTAAAAATGATAAAGGACGATTCCAGATTGTTCGTCTCACGCCATTCGGCGTAGGGCACCCCTGGCGCGTACAGATACGAATTGCCGCTCGGTCGCAGGAAGGGCCGCTGCTTGCCAAACGCCTGGCGTTGCTGGCCATGGTGCATCGCATCCAGCACCCAGTGCGGTTGTTGCCAGTGCAGCCATTGTCCGGTCGGGCCGGTGGGCACACAGGTGGAGGCAACCAGTAGTTGCACCCGGGTGACCCGATCCGACCGTCCTATTTGTCCGCCTACATTCATGGACGCATGCTCAAGCGTGATATTTTTGGAGGGCGTGAACCGTCAGGCTTTTTACCGAAGCGTCTTGATACCGCGTACGGCGGCTTTCGCGCCGCCGGAATAATTCCAGGGGGTCAAATACTTCCAGGGGGTCAGGACCCAATAGCGACATTTCCAGCAGTAAAACCTTGGTTTTCATGGGCGGGTCAATGAACTCGTGTAGGGACGACCGGGGCGAATTTACGGCGTGGCGGTGGTGATTGGGATGGCGAAGCATAGGCGAGTCTCCCGGACGGCGCGGCCGGCTTGGCGGTGGGCACGCGGTGCGGGGTCATGTGTATCACGAAGACCCGGCGGGGACAACCGGCTTGGCTGGTCTATTTTCGGGTTATCCATGGAAGGGACGAAATGGCAGCGCCCTGGCCCCACATCGGGTATTGATGTTTCTGGTTGCGAGCTTGCGGAATATCTTGAACCCCTTGGCTGCAAAAATAAATGTACTTATACCTTTTTCCAGTCTACCTTTTTTCCGGTCCTGCATTTGGCTCAGTCACGCCCCTGATGGAGTCGCGACGCAGAAGACCGATTCCCCCTCCGCGAGCGTCTGAATCTACAATCTGGTCATACCGATTATTGTTTGTACTACACACGCCACGGCCCACCACAATACCATTTCTTGCCATCATAATATAGCCAGCCTGATCTACCACTAAAAATATTTGATGACCAACAGTCGTCTCTTGTTTAATCGCGATCATACCATTATCCTGTAGCCAGTCATCCATCTTGCTGATGTGCGATACATTTCTCCACACACTAGGCAATAACCAGCGCACATCAACACCGTAGTACATCTTATCGAGCATTTCCCATAGACGTGTGAATTCTGGAGTATCCGGCTTCAATATGATATTACAAATGTTGCTACTATCTATTTTATTCTTGCCATCAACCTTGGCATATACAATCACAATTTCAGCTCTATTTACGAATATTTTCGATGCCGGACCATCTATCCGCATATGCGAATAGTCCTCAGAATCCATCACGTGCGTATTAGTGCGCAATGACGTTAATAGAACCAAAACAGATGCTATGCAAAATATAATTATAACTGCTTGAAGTATTTTATTCGCCACCTTTACACTTGATTTATACCTCACGCGGCCAATAATTGAACATTGTCAAACATCTGAAAGTTGA
>JADLAP010000211.1 GCA_020848195.1 Phycisphaeraceae bacterium | reverse complement strand
GCGTTGTAAAGCCCCTTGTCCGATGAAACCGGATCGATCTGATTCATCAGGGGAGCAACGAGGTTCGCAGCGGCGAAAGGGCAATGAAAATCTTCATCGCCGATGAAGTGCCCTGACAGGGGAAAGCATCGAGGTCATGTTGCTGATTGGGCCTTTTTTCCCTACAATTTTGCGACCTTTCGGAGATGGGAAGAAAGTCATGGCGGATTCGATGTTGCCCGTACGACAGACAGGACCAGCGGTGCATCTGCCGCTGGCGGAATGTCTGATCCAAAACCTCTCGCCCGAGGTCATCGGGCGATCCATTGTGCAGCTCATCGACGAGAAGCCGGACATCAAGCTGATCATTTCCTTCGAGGACGTCGAGCATCTGTCCTCCGCGTCGCTGGGCATGTTGCTGATGGTGAAAAATTCCGTCGAGCAGCGCGGCGGCCAGTTGCGTCTGGCCCGACTGAACGCCCGTATCCGCGACCTGTTTGACCTGACGATGTTGACCCGGCGATTTTCCATCCACGTATCGGTGGACGACGCGGTCAAAAGTTTTTCCTGAACCTCCAGCCCCGCGAGCCTTGGTATGCCGTTTCGCCATGGTCGGGTCAGCTTTTGCCGGTTTTTCGTCGGTGGCGACGCACCGGCCCAGGCTGACGAAACGTTGCTTTCCATTCTGACCGAAGGCGCATTCGCCCCGACCTCGGTCGGCGCGCCGCCGGAAGTCGAAGCCGGATGGACCACCGGCGAACACGTGCTCGACACCACCTTCGAGTACGGCAAAAACATCTTCGGCGACATGCTGCTCTTCGCCCTGCGCGTGGACACGCACAAGCCGCCGGCAGAGTTGAAACAGGCTTACCAGCGGATGAACGAGCAGACCATCCTCGCTCAGCGGATCAACCCCACCGGCATGCCCTCGCGCCGCGAAAAACGGGAAGCGTCGGAGCTGACGCAGCAGCAGTTGCAGGAGCAGCTCGCGTCCGGTCAGTTCCGCAAGTCCAAGGCGGTCGACGTGCTGTGGGATCTGCGACGCAAGACGGTGCTGATTGGTTCGTCGAGCAGTGCCGTGCTGGACCAGTTCCAGAGCCGGTTCGAGCAGAGTTTCAACGTGGAACTGGAACCGATCACAGCCGGGACGTTCGCCAGCCGGATCATGCGCGAGCATGGCCAAGGTCGGGACTTTGAAGACCTGCGTCCCAGCGCCCTGACGCCGGCCCCCACCGGCGCGGAGAACGAAGAAGCAGGCGGCGGCGGCGATGATCCCCGCCGCGCGGCCGTCGCCCCCGTGCCGTGGACCATGTCCGGTATCGACACCAAATCGTTCCTCGGCAACGAACTGGGCGTCTGGCTCTGGTGGCACGGCGAAACGCAGGAAGCGGCGGTCCAGATCGACGCGCCCGACGGCGGCAAGCCGGCCGATGTCGGTGTCATGTTCGACAAGGCCCTGGACATGGAATGCGCGTGGGGACTGCGCGGCAAGCAGTCGCTGCGCGCCGATGGCCCGACGCGACTGCCCGAAGCGGCCGAGGCGCTGGCCGGCGGCAAATGGCCCCGCAAAATGGGACTCATGCTCGCCGAATCCGACGGCAAAGCCTACGAACTGGCTGTGCAACTGGATCGGCTCCAGATCGCCTCCGCCCAGCTTCCTGAAATTGAAGAAGCCAACACCGGCCGGGAGATGCTCGAACAGCGACTGGCCAATCTCCGCCGCCTGGCCGACCTCGTCGACGGCCTGTACCTGAGCTTCCTCAAGCTGCGAACTTCCACGACATGGCAGACGCGGCGTCAATCCATCCGCCAATGGATCGCCCAGCGCCGCCCGGCGCGGCGCGTGGCGCAGGATTGAAACGTCAGGCAGCACCGTCGGGCGCGACAAGTCGCGGCGCTACGTACAGACAAATCAATCCATATCGCTGCGGAACGGCGAGGCGGGCAGGCCTGCGCCGTTGTACAGGTTGCACTCGGGGCAGTCGGCCCAGCCGTATCGCACGGCCACGGGTTCTTTCACTTCGGGGCTGGTGACGATGATGTCGTTTCCGTCGATTTTCGCGTTGGCCCAGACAAATTTCCTGTCCTTGCCGGCAATGGCGAAGCTTCTGAGCTTGTCGCCCTTGCAGACCAGGCCCTTGTCGGTGTGATCGAACAGGACGCGCAGGCTCGCGCCTTCGCGGCGGACTTCGCGCATCAGCGGGCCGCAGGGCACGACATCGCGCCGGCCATAGGTCGTGTGCAGCGCGTTGTAAGCCAGACGCAGGCCGACGTCTTTTTTGTTCTGGGGATGGATGTCGCCGGACTCGCCGATGTCGATGATGACCGCCATGCCGGTGTTCGGCAGATGCAGCGCCACGGCCTGTGCTTCGCGGAGTTCGGCCCATGTGCTCTCGCTGGGAACCGGCGGGTTGGACATATAGTTGGCGAGCTGGACGAAGTGGAACGCGAAGTCTGGACGATGCCAGACGTGACGCCAGTTATTGATGAGCGTGGGAAAGAGCGTGCGGTACTGCTTGGCCCGACCGACGTTGGATTCGCCCTGATACCAGATCGCGCCTCGCATGGCCATGGGAACCAGCGGGTGAATCATGCCGTTGTACAGCGCGGTGGGGCAATTGGGATTGTCCGGCCCCAGCGGCGCGGGGGGAACTTCGACGCGGCCATAATCGGCTTCCACCGCATACCGCCACACGCCGGCCAGTTGAATGGACTG
>JADLAP010000367.1 GCA_020848195.1 Phycisphaeraceae bacterium | reverse complement strand
GATCCCAGGCAGATTCAGTGTCATCTCGCCTTGTCTCACCAACGAAAGCAAAACCACCATCATCCACTCAGGCTCCAACCCAAATTTGAGATCCACTTCCGCATTGTTCGGTCCGCCGATCAAATCCTTGCGGTTCAAAACTTTTCCAGCATCCAACGCAAACAAAGATTTCAAGACATGCTTTGCATACGTGCTGTCCTCGGTGGTGAAGGTCAACTCGCCGTTTTCCATATGAGCGAGTCCCAATCCTTCCAACACAACCTGCGCAGGCTTGGTAGCGGAACTTCCCGCAATCGCACGCAACGTCCCATCCACGGCTTGAGTTAGTGTTTCAAAGGTAAAGTCAATCCCGCTGAATTTCGGATAAAGCGGATACTTCTTTTCAAATTGCTCGCTCAAAAACGCCGAAGCAAGTTTGAAAACCTGTTCGCGTAAAGAAAGGTCACGAATGGACAGGCGATATTTCGACAATGCTTCTGGCACGGTCATCTCTTCGCCCCTAAAGCGAATGACGATTGTCCGCGTCATGTTCTCGCGCAGCCAAGTGTTCAGCTTTCGGACAAATGTGTCTGCCTTACGCTCGTACTGTTCTTTATTGCTCCCCGATGATATAGAACTCATCTCACGCGCTCCAGCATAACGCTTCATCGTCTGCTCGAAATCATCATCTTTCTGTCCAAGCGAGAAGTACACTTCATCTGGCTTCTTGTCCAATTTGGTCTTGGCAGTTGAAAATGGCGCAAGGAAGTGAATATAGAAATCGCGCTCAGGCTGTGCAGTCGAGCGTTCGTTCGGCGCACCCAAAAAGACATATCCTTTGCGGGTCATGCCCTGTCCAGTCCATGCCAGTTCACGCTCCCAAATGCGGAAGCCTGGCACGTAAGCGCTATCGGTCAATTCCAATCCACGCGCCAGCATATCGAAGAAATAGCGATCCAGTTGTGTATCATCCAATGATGAGGCACGCTGATCAATCAACGCATCGAAGTCAATATCTTTTTTCAGGTCAAGATAATACTGATCGTTCTCCGCATTATGCGAGATGAACTGTCCATTCACCGCGCGGGAGACTTCCTGCAATACAGCTTCAACCGATGTTAGAAGAAAGTCAGCATCCGCTTCGGGGATAGGTAGGTAGATACACAAACGATCACGTAACTCCGCAGGCGTCAAACCAACAGGCGCGTAAATATCATTCAATGTCAAACGATGAACAGCAAGCGCCGCGATGATTTTGTTTGCAGCAGGTCGATAATCTTTGACATTCGGCGCAGTCCGAACACGCTCACTAAGTACTCGCGCTTTATCCTGCACATCTCGAATCTCTGGCACGGAGCGATAGGATGGATCATCATTCAAGATTTCCCAATAAGAATCAAACGAAAATAGTCCTGTCTCATTAGCAGGTACATCTTGGTCAAGCAAACTCTCCATTTGCTTGCTGATAGCCTTCAGCAGTGCGCGCTTTTCAACAACAGTAACTTGTTCAAACACTTCCAAATAAGCAGGATGAATAGGGAAAAGTTCCACATATTCATCAATGTGCTCTGCCATTTCGGCATATAATTTTGTGAATTTTTCAAGGTGTTTACGAATCTGTTTTCGCTGTTGATCG
>JADLAP010000210.1 GCA_020848195.1 Phycisphaeraceae bacterium | reverse complement strand
TGACGGGGACCCGCGGCCCCTCCATGGCTGGCGGCAAGCGCCGCGACTCCTGCGGCAGGGCGACGTCGATGGCCGCGGGCTGGGCGACCAGCGCGATCGCGTCGGCCATGGCGAGCTCCGTGCGATCAGGGATCGGCACATCCGGCAGCGGGGTGGACGCATCCAACGGGACGGGGGGCGACACCGCATCGGGAACCATGGTCACGAACGCTCGTGACGACACGGAAGGCGCGCGATGCCAAAGTGAGAGCAACAAGATCACTACCAGCAGAAACACAAGGGCGCTCGCCGGTGATAGCAGCCGAAGCATCTGCAGGCGTGCGTACTGGTAAGCGCCACTGTCGTGCGGTTGATGCAGCCCGAACCACAGGCGCTGAAGACGCATCCGCAACGGCGGCCGCCGCCAAAGGGCGTACGCCGCAGCCCCCCGCATCGTCACGCCGGAACTCCCGACAGGATTGCGCCGCGCTTGCATGCGAGCCTCCCTTCGCGAGTGGGGGATCCGCGCCCGGCTGGGTGTGCCCCCTTCAGCATTAAGACGCCGGTCCCGTTTCGGTTCTTAGCCCGCACCGTTCCGTGAGCGCTTAGAAGCCTTGTGGAGTGGAGGTGTGATCGATGCGGGCACCGCGGACGACCGGCCAAGGCGGAACATCACACCAGATTCTGTAGGCGCGGAAATCGCGCCTACAGAATCTGGACGTCGATGTCCTTGTTCTCGTCGGACAGCGTCGAGGTGGCTTCCTCGACCGCTTCGGGTGTCTTGTAGGTCGGCAGGTACCGGTAGTAGACCTGCAGCATCAGGGCGCACAGCGTGGTATTGTAGACGTAGCTCTGGCAGTGCTCGCGCTCCGTGCGGTCTTTGCCGTCCTTGTCCTTGCCCACCACGTGCGGGGGATTGGCCGGATTCCAGTAGCCAATGTCGACCAGTTTGCCGTGTGCATCCTGGATGGCGTCCTTCACCACAATCTGGTTCCTGACCAGTTGGGGCGAGAACTGCTTGTTCCACTCGTTCCACATGCCCCCGCCTGCATGAAACTTGGCCTGCGTCACGTAGTACCAGTGATAAATCGGATTATCGCTCCACGGCTTGGCCCAATCGCAATCCACGCGCTTCAACCACAGCAGCCCCTGCTGGGCTTCCTTGGATTTTCCCGCGCCCAGCAACTGGAGGCAGAGCACGGCGGCGGTCGTGATGTTGTCGCGCCCATCCGCCTGGTTGCCCTGCCGGGAATACTCGAACCCAATGGCCCCCTCGGCGTCCGCCAAGGCGCTCATCTTGGTGCCCTGTATGGACTTCTTCTTGGCTTCGTTCAGCCCCGGCACGTCGAGTCCCGCCGTTGACGCCGCCTTCAGCGCCTGCATGCACCAGCCGGCAAACGACAGGTCGTTACGGTCGGGGCCGGTCTTGATCTCGTACTTCGGATCGAACTTGTAGTTCCACAGCAAGCCCGACGGATTCTGCCCCTTGATGATGCGGGTCACGCTCTTCTCGGCCGCCGCCTTCACCATCGGAATGCGGGTCAGCGCAAAGGTCTCGCACAAGGCATACGTGGCAATGGGCTGGCAATAGTTGTTCTCATCGGAACCCTTGAAATCGCCTTCCGGCGTCTGGTTCTCCACCAGCCACTTGATGGCGCGCTCGACGGTGGCCCCGAACTCCTCCGAGGCCGGCGTCTCGCCATGCGCCAGAAACGTGAGCAGGGCGAGCCCCGTCATGGCCGGGCGGGCGCCGTCATACTGGTTCGCGCCGCCCCCCGAGCTGGTCCGCCAACTGCCGTCCGCCTCCTGATTCTTCTTCAGCCAGCGCAGCGAGAGCAGCACCGAGCGCTCCGTGGCCGCACTGCCTCCATAGCCGGCCAAGGCCGACCCGCGCGCGCCGGGGTTGCGGCTGCCCAAAATGCCCTTCAAGACCACCGGGCTCTTCGTGATCGCCACCGAATCCAGCGTCGCCGGCTGCGGGCTGAAGTCTGTCGCCGGACCCACGACGGTGTTTTCGGTGATCACTTCATTGTTGATGTTAGCCTCGTCCGGGACCTCCGTCTCGATCGGCTCCGGCGGTTCGATCTCCTCGATGAGCTTCTCGGTTTCCTCATCAAGCTGCTCCATCGCCTCCGGCTCCATCACCTGAACTTCGTATTCCCGCTTCTTCATCTCCGTCACACCCATGGAGACCAGAAGCATGATGATGATCGCCGGCACGGCGATGGCGGAAAGCGGGGCGGAAAGCCGCAGCAACTGCAGCTTCGCGTACTTGTAATCGCCGCTGTCCTTCGGCTGGCGCAGTCCGCGAAAAACCTTCTTCCACTTCTCCGTGAAGGTCAGCTCATCGAAGATCTCCATCAAGCTGTGATGGCCTTCGGTCGGCTGCGGCCCGACGATTTCGTGGTCTTCCTTGCTCATGGCTATCCAATTCTGGCTCGTGAACCGCCGAAAACGGCCCCTACCCTGAATACGCTTCTCGCCGACAAATTCTTAGGCGGCGTGGGTCCGGACCGTTCCGCCGCCCGGGCCCGTGCCACCTACATGCTGAAGACCGACAGGTTCTTCAACCCCGCTTCCGAGCATACGTCCAGCACCTTGACGAGATTGGCGTGGCGCGAATCGCCCGTGCACTTGATGATGACGGACACGTTCTTGCTGAAGGAGGCCACCCGCTTGAGGTGGTTGTTCAAATCCGCCAGGCGCACCTGGTTGCCGCGCATCGAAAACCCCTCGCCGCCCAGCTTCTTTTCGTTGT
>JADLAP010000209.1 GCA_020848195.1 Phycisphaeraceae bacterium | reverse complement strand
TGGGTCAGAAACTCCCGCACCCGGCTGCAAAGCAGTTCCGTCCACTGTGATTCCGGAGCCAGGAACCCCCACCCGGCAATGTCCCGGCTGCCCGGCACCACCCAGCCTGCCCGGTGATTGGACATCACCAGGTCCGCCCCCACGCAGAAATACGACACGAACGGCATCTTCACCTGCCGAGCCATGTCCAGCAATTTCGGCACAAGCTCAGCGCCAGGCCCAGGCGCCACCGGCCCGAGCTTCGTCGGGTAGTACGCAAACCCGCTGAAGTTGTACGCCTGGCAGAACATCACGTTGTTGCCCAATTCACAGTGCCAGTCGAAATACGCCTTCGAATCAATGAACGCCCAGTCCTGCGCGGTTGCCGGCTGGTGACTCCCCTCGACCAGTGACCAGTTCAGGTCGCAGCAGAAACACTTGATCGTCCCCTCCGGCTTGCCCGGCCCGGCGGGAAACCGGCTGGCGGCGGCGGCATGGCTACTCGTCGTTGAATTCGGTTGCTTTGGCATGTGAAGGCTCAAGGAAACAGGTGTCGATTTCCTCACGATTCGCGTCAGCGAGGACATCGCGTCAACAGATCACAAGGATTTTTTCGGGAATGATACCGGTTACGCGCGGAATGGCGAATCGTACAGCAATATTTTCAGGTTTTTCCAGAGGTTTTCAGGGGTTTCCGGTGAACAGGGTTTCCGGAGGATATCCGATCAGCGGATGTTGCGGCCAATGTTGTACTCTTCCGGGTTCTTGGTCAGGCCGGGGTACTGATGTTCCTCTTCCTCATCCTGAATGATGATGGTGGGTTTGATGAGGATCAGCAGGACGCGTTCGTCCTTGACCTTGGTACGGTTGGTGAAGAAGCGGTTGAGGATGGGAATCTTGGACAGCACGGGAACGCCGGCTTCGACCTCAATGTCGCCGACGAGTCGCTGGCCGCCGAGCAGCAGCGTGCCCTTGTCCGGCACGCTGACGGTGGCGGACAGGGTGGTGATTTCAAGCTGCGGAGCTTCAATCGCGCCCAGGGCGAAATTGGACTGGTTGTTGTTGTTATTGTTGTTGTTGTTCGTGGTGTTGTTTTCGAGGTCGACGAGGAATTCCACGCGGCGGATTTCGGCGATGGTGGCCAGTTGGGGCGTCACAGCCATGGTGACGAATCGGCGGTCGGCGCTGATGGTGCCGTCGACGTCGAGATTGAAGCCGGATTGCGTGACGCTGAGCGTGGGATTGAAGCCGTTGGTATCGGGAACGGGTTCCAGATCGCTGATGAAGGCGACCTGGCGGGCGATGGTGATGTTGACGTGCTGGGTGTTGAAGAAGGTAATGCGCGGAGCGATGAGGGAGATCGACCGGCGGGCAGCCTGGCTGGCGCGGATCAGGACGTTGACCGACCAGTCGTCAACGAAGTAGTAGCTCATGTCGAGCGAGCGGCCGGAGCCTGGGATGCCGACACCTGGCGAGAAGGCTTCGAGCGCTCCGATGGCAGGTGATGCTGAACCGAAGCTGCCGGGCAGGCCGGTCTGGAGCGGACGGTTGGTTTGCCCATAGGAGTCCTGACCGAACTTGAAGGGCCCGAACTTGTCGCCGGGGCCGCCGTCGCCGATCTGGAAGTCCATGTCGATGCCGACTTCCTCGAAGAAGTTCTGGTCGACGAGGAGGAACCGTCCTTCGACGGAGATCTGCATGGACTGGGTCTTGCGCAGGTCGTCGAGGAGGGTGAAGATTTGTTGATGGGTTTCGGGGGTGGATTTGACGATGAGCAGGCCGTTGAGTTCGCGGATGGAGGAGATGGTTCCGCCGTTCTCGACCCAGTCTTCCTGCTCGCCGGAGGTCTGTCGGATGAGTTCCAGCAGGTTATCGACGCGAAGGGTGCGGTCTTCGGCGGCGGTTCCGCTGGCGGTGCTGGAGGATGAGTTGGAGCCGAAGATGTTGGTGGAGCTGGTGCCGCCGCCGCCGCCGCTGCCGCCGACGGTGCCGCCGCTGGAGAGCGCGGAACCGAGGTTGAAGCTGACCTGATCGTCGTGCTGTTCCACGCGGATCAGCAGGTCGCGGATGTCGTAGGTCCGGGTGGCGACGGTTTCCTGTTTCAGAGCGCGCTTGGTGGAGACCTGGACGAGGCCCTTGTCGATGGTCCAGCCGATGGGGTCGAATTCGTTGTTGGCTGACGCCTGCTTGACGACTTCGGAGAGCACCTGGCTGGCGGGCTGGCCGGAGAGTTTGAGGGTGATCGGCATGTCCTGTTCAACGCCGACGTTCTGCAGGGCCGGCCAGTTGACGAGGATGGTCACGCCCGTGACGCTGTTGAGGTACTCCATCACGTTGACAAGTTTGGTGGCGTCGAAGGCGACTTCGACGGGGACGCGCATTTTCAGGTCGATCTGGCGGTTGATTTCGCTGGACCCGCTGCTTTCGAGTTCCAGCCGGGCATGGCGCCGGGCCGTCAGTTCAGGCCAGTCCGGCGGGAAGGTCATCAGTTGCGTCGGTGGCAGCGTCGCTTCCGTGCCTTGGACGGAATGGTCCGAGATCAGCTTGTCGCGCTGCTTGAGGAGATTGCGGGTTTTGACCCAGTTGTTCATTTCGTAGATCGTGTCGATCATCAGTTCCACGGCCGGGTCGGTGGGATCGAGGAACTGAGCGGACTTGAGCAGTTCGAGAGCGCGGTCGTACTTCTGTTCCTTGCGCAGCTCGGCGGCACGGTAGAGCAGCTTGAGCACTTCCTGCCGCTTCTCCGTCTGGGCTTCCTGGAATCGCTCGGCCGCCTGCTTGCGGGTTTCATCTTCGCGGATCTCGGCCTGCTTGATGTCGTCGAGCCGCTGCTCTTCCGCCACGCGGACACCGAGCTGGGTCGCCGACTCGCGCAGCTCGCGGTAGCGGCTGGCGGGCAACCGGCTCTGGCTTCGGTCCAGCAGAATCTTCGCCTGTTCCACCGCGTCCTTGGCCGCCACGAAGTTCCGGCCCTTACGCAGCGTGTCCGCCTTGTTCATCAGTTGCTCGAACTCGGCCACCGTCGCCGCGTTCCGGATCGTCAGCGTGTCCAATTCCTCCTGCATCACCTCACGCGGCGCGTCCCACTGGTTGGCCTTGACCTGGGCCGACGTCAGAGCCTCCTTCACCGCCTTGTTGTCCGGCTGCTGCGCCAGCGCCTGCTCGTACAGACTGACCGCCAGACGGTACTGACGGTTCCGCTCGGCCTGCTGGGCCTGGGCGACTTTCTCCTGCACCATCAGGCTGACCGCCTGGGTCAGCAGGTCGCCCGATGCCGCGCCTCCAACGCCGGTCGCCGCGCCGACCGCGCCACCGGTGCTTCCGGGTGCGGGGGCACTTCCGGGGGCGGGGGCGGGGGCGGGCTTGGTCAGCGCCATCGGATCGACATGATTCGTGCGAATCTGCTTGATCCGGTCGATCTGCCGATCCAGCCGCTCCTGGTCGAACCAGCCCAGGTCCGTGCCGCTGTCCTTGATCTGCGTGAGTTTCTTCTCGGCTTCGTCGAGTTTGCCGGCATCAATGTCCGCGATGGCTTCGGCCAGCGTCTGACGGTTGCGGGACAGGTCGGCATGGCTCGTTCGTTTGAAATCGGCAAGCTCGGCCGCGGCCCGCTGACGCTGGGCGTCGGTGGCGCTCGGATGCGTGGTCACCGCCCGCAGGTACGACATGGCCCGCGCGGTCTGGCCGGCTTTTTTCGCTTCCATCGCCCGGCTCAGCAGATCGGCGGGGTCGGCTTTGCTGTCCGAAATGCGGTCCAGGTCCTGCATCGTCTCGAACAACTGGACGCGCTGCTCCTTGGGCAGTTGCAGCGGATCGACGCGCTGCAAGGCGGTGCGCGCCGTCTCGTAGTCGCCGCTCTCGTACGCGGATAAGCCCTGTTTGAGCAGGGTTTCGGCGGTTTGACCCTCATCGGCCAGCGCCGACGTGCCGCAGGCCACGATGGCCATCACGCCGCAGCAGAGCAGCTTCACCCAGCTTGGACAGTGTCCCAAGTGCATGCCTCCCATGGGCGGTCTGGATCGGACCGACAAGGCTCTGGCCACGAACCCGACCACCCGCATTTCGTGCATATTTCCAGCCCAGCCCAGCCGGCAAAGGCGGGTCCAACCCTTGGCTATGCAGTCTAAGTCCTTCTCTCCACTGCCGCAAGGCCTTCACAGATGTTACAGACGCAACTTATCATCCGCTCATGATTCGACACCGACCCGTTCCCCGCCGCCAGGCCTGCCACTTGCCTGACCGTTGATTGCAAACCGTTCCGCCTTGCGCCATAATCGCGCCAACGACCTTCTTTCCCACGGGCCTGCCGCCATGCTCAAATTCCAAATCTTTGAAGACGGCAAGCC
This sequence comes from Phycisphaeraceae bacterium, assembly GCA_020848195.1. Classification (GTDB taxonomy): domain Bacteria; phylum Planctomycetota; class Phycisphaerae; order Phycisphaerales; family Phycisphaeraceae; genus JADLAP01. The sequence continues at coordinate 604 of JADLAP010000209.1, read as the reverse complement.
CGCGAAGAAGATGACTATCCGCAATGCGTACCTCATCGGCTCCGATGGCAACCCGATGCGCGGCGACCTCTTCTTCGACAAGGGCATGCTCTGGGCCAACAAGCGGGAGACCGGCGTCGCGGCGGTGGCCATTCAGCAGCCCGTCGGCGAACTGGGCGAACTGACGCTCCAGACCTGCCTCCTGCCCGACCGCGAGGAACCCTACATCCTCAGCCTCGAACTGGCCCGTCACCGCCTGATGTCGCTCTACAACAAGAGCGAAGACTGGGGCATGTTCGACATCAAGGCCGACCAGGCCGTCAGCAAACGCATGGAGGTCGCCCGCAACCGCTTCATCGAAGCCCTCTGCCATCAGGGCGACAATCCCATCAAGTGCGACCTGATCGCCCGTGAAGCCCTCGTCGCCGCCGTCGATGGCAGCGAGGAACTGGCGATCGCCCATGCCGACCTGCTCCTGGGCCGCCGGCGTTCCACCGGATCACTGCCCCGCCACGTCATCGGCTGTGGCGTCCCGCTGGCCCTGCCCCATCCGCGCCTCCGCGACGGCATTGTCTCCCACTTCGACTTCATCAGCCTGCCCATGCCGTGGAAAATGATCGCGCCC
>JADLAP010000208.1 GCA_020848195.1 Phycisphaeraceae bacterium | reverse complement strand
GCATCAAGGGGCGATTGCTCATGAGCATCTGGACGATTACCTCAACGAGTTCACGTTCCGGTTCAACCGCCGCACGTCCGCATCGCGTGGCAAGCTCTTCTACCGCCTGGCCCAACAAGCCGTACGGATCGAGCCTGCTCCGTTAGATTCGCTGGTCGCCCCCAAGATGTAGGGGGTGGTTGAGTCAAGTAAATACCCCTATTGTTTGTTCATTTATTGTTTTAAACCATTTTCATAGTTGGATTCATGCAATGTAATGTCAGGTTTTTCCGTGTGGCTGACGGAAAAGTCTTGAGTTATGATTTAATCTGTGCTATTCTGATTAATCAGATGAGCCAGCAGACTCTCACTTCGTCGAACCTCTGTCGTGCCGTCGAACCGGCGGTGGCGGTGGCCCGGCGGGAATTGCTGCGGGCGATCCAACAGGGCGAACTGAAGCCCGGCGACCGTGTGGCGCCGATCCGTCAACTGGCGTCGCGGTTCGGCTTGTCGTTCAGCGCGGTTCGCTCGGCGGTGGCGACGCTGGAGCAGGAAGGCCGGCTGGAGACGCGGGCACGCTCCGGCACGTATGTGCGACAACCCTGCGAATCCTCCGTGGAAGGCGATACGGCGCCGCGGACGGACAAGCCCATTCGTCAGGTCGGCCTGCTCGTGAACCTGTCCGCCCACGTCTTCGGCGTCGTCGGTCAACTCCTGGCGTCCCGGCTTCAGGAGCAGGGGGTGGCGACCCAACTGGTCTCCGCGCCTTGCGAGACCTCACCGCAGACGATGCGCGCTTATGCTCGTTTCCTGTCTCAGTTCACGTTCGACGCCCTGGTTGTGCCGCAGTGCGGTCTGGTGGTGGCGGAGTGGTTATCCGATCACGTCGACCCCCGTATTCCCGTCATCACGTATCTTCATGAACTCTGGGAACTGAAGGACCGCTGGCACTCGGTCCAATGCGATTTGAATGGCCTGTCGAATCATGCGGTGGATCATGCCCTCAGCCGCGGCCACCGACGCATCGGCTACCTGACCTATAGCCGCGTGATCCGCTCCAGCCGGCATGAAACGCTACGTAAAACCACGGAAGGTCACACCAAGTACATTCTCGCGCTGGGCCATCGTCTGCGCGAGCGGGGGCTTCGCCACGCGCTGCAGGTGTACTACACCCGCGTGACGGAGTACGACGCCGACGGCGAGCCGCAGGGCGATCCCCTGCATGAGGAAAACGTGGCGTCACTGACGCGGTGGCTGGATCGGCCGGATCGGCCCACCTTCCTCATCAGCGACGACCACCGGCTGCTGCCGGCCATCATCGCCGCCCAGCGGCTGGGATTACGCATTCCCGACGACATCGAACTGCTCGGCATCGGCAACACGCCCCATAGTCAGCTATTCAACTTCCCCAGTTTTTCGTATCAGGAAGACATCATCGCCGGCCATCTCGCCAATCTGCTGCTGGGACACCGGCTGTCGGACGCCGCGGGAACCATCTCCATTGCCGTGCCCCCCAGGCTCATTCAGAGAAGCGGCATCGTCACGCATCTCCCGGTGTCTGTCGTCCACCGTGCATCTTCAAAGGAGCCATGTGATGAATAGTGCAGTCCGATCCCGAAAACCCGCTTTTACGCTGATCGAGCTTCTCGTCGTGATTTCCATCATCGCGCTGCTCATTGCCATCCTGCTGCCGGCCCTGAAGAAGGCACGCGAGGCGGCCATGAACGTGCAGTGCCAGTCTCAGCAGAGGCAGATTTCCTCCTTCAATCAGAACTACATCGCCGATTCCAGGGAATGGGTCATCCCCGCGTACTATTACAGTCCGGCCGGCAAGGGCATTTGGCTGGAGTACTGCCGGACCTATGCGGACGTGTCCAACGTCGATCCCAACATCCCCAGCATTTACCGTTGTCCGCAGATCAAGCGGTACTTCTCCAATTGGACCAATTACTCGTGGAACTGGAGCATGGGCTACAAGCCCACCGCCGCGACGATGACCTCGACGAGTTATTCCCGGGCCGTCCGCATGGGGGACATCAGCCAGCCGTCCAAGACCGTGCACCTGGTGGATCTTCCCAAGGAGGGAACCTATCTGCCTTACCAGTTCGGTGCGGATCCTTCGCAACTCAACGCGGCGTCGGCATCGTACGCGCTGGGCAATGACCACCTTAACGGCGACAACTTCGCCTTCATGGACGGCCATGCCCGCAATTACCAGCGCGGGGCGACCGACATCTACATGGTCTTCATCAAACCGCCTCTGATCGCCTGTATTGTCCCATGACCCTCGTCTGAGGCGTCCATTGTGCGTCTTTTCCCTTGAATGGAGTTGCCATGATGCAACGCGCGTTCGTTCTTGCTGTGGTTCTGTCCATGTTCAGTTTCATGCAGGCCGTTGCCGCTGAACCGGCGACGATTTCAGCCCCGGCCGAACTGGACGATCCCGCCAACAGCCTGTGGATCACCTTCGGCGGCGACAAGCCCGTGGCCCAACAACACGGCCTGTTCGTCGGGCAGGAAGGCGAAGAAGGCTTGCTGGAGTCCGTGCTCATTGAGGGCCAGCAGGCGGCCAGGTCGCTGATCCTTGTGCCCGCGACCACGCAGAGCGAAACCCCGCCCCAGCCCAGGCCCGGCATGTTCTATCTGCGGCTGGAATCTCCCGAATACTTTCGGGGGTGGCTGCGCGAAGGCGAAGCCGTGCTGCTGACGTTGCGGTACTGGGACGGCGGCCCGGGCACCATGCTGATCACCTATGACTCTTCCGATCCCCGCGTGCATTACGATCCGTATCCGTCGGGCGTCTGGAAGCGCCCGGACGAGTTCAAGGACGGCCTGCAGCTTACGGGCGACAAGCAGTGGCACGTCGTGCGATGCCTGTTGCCGATGGCGGCGTTCCTGCGCCGGGAGCATGGCTCGGACCTGCGCATCCAGAGCACGGGGGAATACGCGCTGTCGCTGGCGGCGTTGACGCGGGTTCCCGCCGCGTGGCGGCCGGACCTCGTGACCACGCAGGCGCTGCGCGTGGCGGAAGCCCAGGGCATGGTCGCGGCAGGACGCGGCGCACGGTTCGCCGGGACTTTCGCCCAGAAAGACCGCGAGCCGATCGTCATGGAAGCGGAACTGGCCACCACGCTCTGCCAGCAGAGCGGCGACTACGGCCCCGTGCTCGACGACAAAGCCTCCGGCGGCGCGTGCATCCACTGGGTCGAGATGGCTTCGTGGACGTTCACCGTCAAGACGCCGGGCAAGTACGTCTGCTGGCAACGGGGCAAGTTTCCCCGCAAAGCCGGCTGGCTCCACAACCAGTTTCTCGATGATGGCCAGGTCAGGGACATTCACGACTGCTGTAAGGCCGATCAGACCCTCGACTGGCAGGGGATCGATTGCGGCGAATATGACCTGACCGCCGGCCAACATGAACTTCGTCAGAACTATTGCAACGGTCCGTGGCTCGACGCCGTCGTCTGGCTGCCCAAAGGCGAAAAGCTGCCCGATTCGCCCGCGGCTTTGGCGTCATCCTACGTCGGCCCGTCGCGGACCGTGATTCAGACCACCCTCGTGCGGCCGCTCGATGTGGCCCGTTGGCAGCAGGTTTCT
>JADLAP010000207.1 GCA_020848195.1 Phycisphaeraceae bacterium | reverse complement strand
GTGCGATCAACTCCCAGGTGGCCGCGATTTGGCAAACGCCGAGCACCGCGCCTACATCGCCGGCGTCTGGGGGATCCAGCCAGAGGAACTACCGCAGCCCGGCGTGGATGCCTACGAAATATTCCGGAAAATCGATTCCGGGGAAATCAAGGGGCTGCTGAGCATTTGTTTCAACCCGGTGGTATCGCTGCCGGACAACGCCTTTATCAGTCGCATGCTTGAGAAACTCGAATTCTACGCCACGATCGAGTTCTTCATGAGCGAAACCGCGCGCTACGCAGATATCGTGCTTCCGGGATCGCTGCACGAAGAGGACGAGGGCACCGTGACCACCGCCGAAGGGCGCGTCATCCGAATCAACAAGGCGGTGGCCTGTCCGGGGGATGCACGCGAGGACTGGCGCATTATTCAGGACATCGCCCGCGCGCTGCGCCGAGAGCAGGGCCTGACGTTCGCAAATCCGAAGGAGATGTTTGAAGAGTTGCGGCGGGCCTCGCGCGGCGGCGTCGCGGATTACTCCGGCATCACGTATGAAAAAATCGATAAACAATACGGCGTGTTTTGGCCGTGCCGCGACGACGATGACCCGGGCACCCCGCGGCTCTTCGAGCCGGATTCATGGAACCCGGTCGCCAACGGGAAGGGGCCGTTCTATTTTCCCGACGGCAAGGCGCGCTTCAATGTGTCGGTCTACAGTCCGCCCAAGGAGGTCACGGACGAAGACTATCCAATCATCCTGACGACAGGCCGCGTCATCAGCCAGTTTCTTTCGGGCGCGCAGACGCGGCGCATCGGTCCACTGGTCGACATGTACGCGGAGCCGCGCGTGGAAATGCATCCGGCGCTAGCCGGGAGCTTAGGGATCGCGGACGGCGACTGGACCACCGTGGAATCGCGGCGCGGAACCTGTACGCTGCGCGCGCAGGTCGTGAAAACGATCCGGCCCGACACCGTGTTCATTCCCTACCACTGGCCGGGCCGCAAGAGTGCGAACCAACTGACGATCGCGGCACAGGATCCGATCTCGAAGATTCCTGAATTCAAGGTGTGCGCCGTGCGCGTGAAGAAGGCGGATGCCCCTCCCGCGTATGCCCATCAACGGGAATCGCAACAATAACCGGTGGCAACCGTGCCCACCGGATCCTACGGAATACGACGAATGGCGGTATCGCAAAACCAGTTCTTCTTCATCGATTCCAATCGGTGCATCGGATGCCAGGCTTGCGTGCAGGCATGCAGCGAGTGCGACACGCACAAGGGCCACTCGATGATCCAGCTCGACTACATCGATCGCGGCGTTTCGACACAAACCGCACCGATGGTGTGCATGCACTGCGACTCACCGACGTGCGCCGAGGTTTGTCCGGCCGATGCGATCAAGCGTACGGAGGATGGGATCGTGCAGTCGGCGCGCAAACCGCGCTGCATCGGCTGCAACAACTGCGTGCTGGCCTGTCCTTTCGGCGTCCCGAAGATGCAGACCAGGATGAATTTGATGATGAAGTGCGACATGTGCTATGACCGCACCTCGGTTGGATTGAAGCCCATGTGCGCGTCGGCGTGTCCCAGCCAGGCGCTGTTTTTCGGCACCGAGCAAGAAATCCGCGAATTGCGCCCGAGTTCGCGACCGGTCCAATCGTTTACGTTCGGGCAACAGACCATCACCACGCGTGTGCGGATGATGGTTCCCCGGGAGAGCGCCATCACTCAGGTCGATGTCACCGCGAATATGTTCGAGCCACGGGCGGGCCTGCCGGAGCAAATAGATCCCATGGTCATCAATCTTCATGTGGAGAAGCAGGTGTGAACGAGAACCCGGGAAACGAGCGGGGTAGTCATGCGCCCGATGGACGGCCGCCAGAAGAACAACCACGCTGGCGGCAAGACTTTCCGATCGATTGGACGCGTGACCAGTACGTTGCACGCCGCGAATTCGTCAAGTTCATGATACTGACCAGCCTGGCCTTCGTTGTCGGGCAGTTTTGGCTCGTGTTTCGACATCTCAAGAACCGGCGTCGACCGGCGATGCCCACCCGTGAGATTGTCCGCATCGACGCCATTCCCGTGGGTGGTTCGCGCGTGTTCGAATATCCGGAACCGAGAGCATTCCGCATCCTGGTCCGGTTGGACCAATCCACGTTTGTTGCTTATGCGCAGCAATGTACACACCTGGCCTGTCCCGTTATTCCCGATCCGGCGGCCGGTGTGCTGCATTGCCCGTGCCATCACGGGCTATTTGACTTGCGAACGGGGCAACCCCTCGCCGGACCGCCACGCCGGGCGCTCCAGCGTGTGACGCTAAAGATCGAAGATGGGCACGTGTTTGCCACGGGGGTCGAGGGCGGCTAAGGTGAGAAACTCGACACACTTCGCGCGTTAGCAACGCATGACCATAGTCACGGGCATGCTTGGATTCGTGGTCATCCTTGTGATCGTCCAGTTGTGGCTGTTTACGGCTACACTGAATGCCACCTTGGGCGGTGATGAATCGATTGTCTGGCCGGCTGCATGGTTTAGTCTGATTTGCCTTGGTCTGAACGCGGGTCTGCTGTCGTATCTCCGCAGAATGGATGAAGTCGGGTAGATGATGCTTGTCGTCCACCACCTCTACATCTCCCCTGGCCACAATTACCGAGGCCATCACGGTTTGCCTCCCGGCGAACATCCAATCCTGGAAGTGGACAGCGTCATGTGCGTCGCCGGCAAGGGCCTTGTCGGCGACCGCTATTTCGAGGAGAAAGAGGATTTCAAAGGCCAGATCACCTTCTTTGCCCTCGAAGTCCATCGGGCGCTCTGCGCAAAGTTTGGCCAGCCCGAGACACCCCCGGCGGTCTATCGCCGCAACGTCATTACGGAGGGCCTCGACCTCAATACTCTCGTCGCGAAAGAATTCGAGCTGCAAGGGGTCCGTTTCCTTGGCACGGAAGAATGCCGGCCCTGTTACTGGATGGATCGGGCCGTCGCCCCCGGCGCCGAAGGCGTCATGCAAGGCCGGGGCGGTCTCCGCGCCAAGATCATCACATCCGGCACCCTCTCACGCGATGGCGCTGGATCAACAGGGCCGCTCCATCAATTACGTGAGCGTCACGCTGACTGATGCCTTCCACCTGCCCTGTGTATATTGCATGCCGGAAGACATGACCGTTCCACTTGAAAGTGTCCTTTCCAAGACGACGAAATTCTTATGCTCATACGACCCGTGGGACAGCGGTCGCATCGCTGGAAACGAGCAATTGTGAACACCCGTGAGGGGCCAAGGGTGAGAACAACATCTAGGCTGAAACGTCGCGACGCGTCACCTTGTCCAACGCCAATGATCCAGTCACCGTGCTTTGCCACCAGTCGGTGTGTAGCAGCCCCCAGTCCATCTCCATTCGCTTCTTCAGGGTGAAGTGTTGCCGGCGAAGTAGCGGCGCTGGGTCGGTAAGCCTCTGCGCGGGCAGGCACGTGACGATGCGGAAGAACCGGTACATGAGCCAGAGAATCAGGGCGGCGCGCCAGCGTTTCCACCCGCCGAGGGGGAGTTGAAAATCGGCCAAGAGCCAATGCGCCCCCGGGGCGGCACCGATCGCGAGTTTGCCCACAACGTCCTCCAGCTGATCAGGGCGGAAACAATCGAGAAAGAAGTGGGTCACGATCAGGTCGTAAACGGCGGACGGGGGCGACCAGGCGAGGATGTCGGCATGAACGAAATCCACCGGCGTCCGGAGATCCTGGTGAGGCGGCAGGACGCGCCACGCTTCGTCTAACATTGCAGTACTGGCGTCCAGGCAGGTGATGCTGGCTTCGGGAAACTTGCGCTGGCAGGGGCCCAAGAATCGTCCGTGGCCCTCGCCCAATAGTAATACGTTGCGGGGCTGGGGGATTTGGTCAAGAAACGCCGTCCGGCACCGTTGCAGCTTTTTGCCCGCCAACAGGCATTCCATCCAACGGTAATGCGGCGCTAAAACATCAAAACTCATGGCAAACGCGACCTGTGACCCAACGATGGCGCTGCCACCAGATCCCGGCGAACAACGCACCGACAGCGTAGGCCACCACGTCCAGCGGGTCCCCGGTCTTACCCGTCATCACTTTTGGGCCCAGCCACTCGAACCAAGCGGACCAAAAGACTAAATGGAGGGCGATTTAAGCTATTTGCGGTGGTGCATCGTGTGCCCGTAATTTCAACCGGCAATGCAGCCACAGCACCGGTGGCAAGGCGCACGGGATCAGCCACACGTCGTTAAAGTACGAGTGAAAGAACCCCCGGTGTACATGGGGCTTCACCAGCCAGCGGTTTGCAGCGTACGCTGTGCAGCCGAGCACGCAGAGTGCGTCGCCCATGTACCGGAAGCTCGGCATGTCAGAGTAACGCCAGAATCGTCACGCCGGAAAGCGCGGCGATGACCAGTTGCCAGAAGATTAT
>JADLAP010000206.1 GCA_020848195.1 Phycisphaeraceae bacterium | reverse complement strand
CTTCTTTCCCCATTGGAGTCCGAACATGGCAGCCACCCAGATTGGCGCTCAGCTTTTCACCGTGTACCAGTTCTGCAAGACCCCGGCCGACTTCGCCGCCTCCTGCAAGAAGATTCAGGCCATGGGCTATCAGGCTGTGCAGGTCTCCGGTGTCGGTCCCATGCCCACCGAGGAACTGGTCAAAATCCTCCGCGACCACGGCCTGACCTGCGCCGTCACCCATGTCGCCCTCGACATGATGAAAGACACCCAGAAATGCCTGGACTACCACCAGGCCCTCGATTGCAAGTACACCGCCATCGGCGGCTACTGGTCCGAAGACACCAGCACCGCCAACCTGACGAAATTCGCCGACGAATACACCCAGATCGCCGCCACCCTCCTGAGCAAGGGCCTGCGCATCGGCTACCACAACCACAGCCGCGAACTGGCCTGCGTCAGCGACGGCAACAAACGCATCCTCGACCTGCTCATCGAACGCTGCGGCAAGGAAGTCTTCTTCGAAATCGACACCTACTGGATCGCCCACGGCGGCGGCGACCCCGCGGCTTGGATCGACAAGGTCAAAAACCGCTGCCACTGCATCCACGTCAAGGACATGCTGGTCAACGTCAAGCAGGAACAGTTCATGACCGAGGTCGGAGACGGCAACCTCAACTGGCCCCGCATCCTCGAGTCCTGCAAAAAGGCCGGCGTCGAGTACTACCTCGTCGAACGCGACTCCGGCCCTACCGATGCCTTCGATTCCCTCCGCATCAGCCTCAACAACCTCAAGGCCATGGGATTGAAATGACCTCGCCGGCTTCTGGGCGTACACTTGCGGCCATGAGTGACGCTCCCACCTGCGACTTTGTCGTCGAAGCCGCCCGGCTGCTCCACGACCGCCACCTCGAAGACATCCTCGTCTTCGACGTGCGCGGCCTCAGCCAGATCACCGACTACATCATCATCGCCTCCGGCAACAGCGATCGGCAGATCCGCGCCCTCGGCGATGAACTGGAACAACTGGCCCAGAATTACATGCTCCCCCGGTATGGCCGGGACGTCGACGGTCCCTGCCAGTGGCTCGTGATCGATCTGGTTGACGTGATCGTCCACCTGTTCGAGCCGGCGATGCGGTCGCACTACGACCTGGAAATGATGTGGGGCGACGCGCCGACGATCGAATGGCGCCGTTAACCCCGTTCCACCCGCACCGTTTCACGTTCCACCACCACGCTCACGTCGCCGGCAAAACCGAACCGCCGCACGCCGCCCTGCTGGTCGCGGATCGCCCGCTGCACCGTTCCCAGCGCCCGCTGCCCCAACTGATCGCCGCCCACACCCTCGCGCATCAGCATCTTCCGCAGCACGCCCCCCAGCACCAGAGGCGGCAGCGCCCTGGCCTTGTCCCGGCCAAAACCGTGATCCTCAACCGCCCGCCATGCCCGGTTCACCGCCAGGTCCACCACATTCCGCGCCTGGCGCAACTGGTCCGCCGCCTTCACTGCCTGCCGTGATGCATCGGGTCGCAGCGACCGCAGCACGGGCAGCACCTCGTGCCGCAGCTTCGCCCGCCAGCGAGCGGTGTCCGCGTTGGTCGCGTCCTCCCGCCAGGGCTGACCGATGTCGCGCAGAAACGTCACCGCCATCTCATGCGTGACACCGAGCATGGGCCGGATCAGCGCGCACGTCGGAGTCAGCCGGCGACGCCAGGTCATCGCGGACAGCCCTCGTGCCGCGCTGCCCCGCAGCAGCCGCATCAGCATCGTTTCCAACTGGTCGTCCGCATGATGCGCCACAGCCACGTCATCCGCGGGCCACTGGTCCGCCCACGTCCGCAGTGCCGCGTACCGGGCCTGGCGCATCGCCTGTTCCGGATTACCCTGGAATGTCGCGGGATCGAGCGTCGTCGTCAGCGCCTGGGCGTCGAGACCTGCCGCGAACGCGGCGTCGTCGTCCGCTTCCGGGCGTACCCGGTGATTCACATGCGCCAGCCGGAGTTCCATGCCCCAGCCGCGGCGCGGCGCCAGATCGCACAGGGCATGCCACAGGGCCACGGAGTCCGCGCCGCCGCTGACCGCCACCAGCACGCGCGCCGACCGACGCACCCGGCAGCGGTGGCGCAACGCCTGGTCCACAGCTTTGACGAATGGATGACTGGTTACGATCATGGGCTTAGCCTCATGACATCCCGCGACGATCATAACGAGTTGGGCGAGCCGGCGACCGAAAACGCCGCCGCGATGCCACGTCCCGGAACCACGGATGTCGCGGAACTGGCGGTCAATCTCGACGACGTCACCGGCCAACTTCTCGGCGATGTCCAGCAACGGCTGTTCGAAGCCGGCGCATTGGATGTGTGGACCGCGGCGATCGGCATGAAAAAACAGCGGCCCGGCGTCATGCTCTGTCTGCTCTGCGAAACGAAGGATGTGCCGGCGATGGCCCGGCGGGTGATCGAACTGACCGGCAGCTTCGGTGTCCGCTGGCGCTCGTGGAACCGGCTGACGCTGGAACGTGAGCATGTGCAGGTGGACACGGCATACGGCCCGGTGCGGGTGAAAGTCGGTCGCATGGATGGCCAGGTCGTCGTCGCCCGGCCGGAGTTCGAGGATGTCCGCGCGCTGGCGGGTCAGGCGGGTGTCACCGTGCGACAGGCGATGGACGAAGCCCAGGCCGCGGCCCAACGGTGGCGGCAACAGGAGACGACGCGATGAACCTTGCTGCGACGTTCCTGGCGATGTCCATCTTCCAGGCCATGGGTGACATGTGGATACCGCTGCTGGGCCTGATCATGATCCTGTTCGCCGTGCTGCGGTTGCGTGCCCGCAAGCGGCCGACGCAGCAGATCACCGCGCAGGAACAGTTGGAGCGGCTCAAACAGGCCCGCGGCGTGCGCGGCGACCTCGAACAGGTCATGGTCGAAGTGGAGGAACTGTCCCGCCGGTTCAGCGCCCAACTCGACGCCAAGGCCATGCAGTTGGAGAAGCTGATCGCGGAGGCGGATCAGCGGATCGCCCGGCTTTCGCAGTTGCCCGCCGGCACGCCAACCAACATGGTTTTCACCTCTGCCCCCGCCGCCCCGCCGCCGGAGTCGGAGGATCCGCTGACCCGCCGCGTGCATCAACTGGCCGACGCGGGCCTGACCTCCGACCAGATTGCCGCCGAGACGAAGGAACACATCGGCAAGATCGAACTGATCCTCGCCCTGCGCCGCGTGCGGTAAGCACCGCGAAAAGGTGCATGATGCGGCGATCTTCTCCTTCCCAGCCGCGAGCCAACGGCTCGCGTGTCCTGTTTCCGCTTGACGCAAGAGGCGTCAGAACGTCCAATGTCGATTCCAGACCAAGGATTCAACATGACGCATGTGGCGAACCCGTCGCAAGATGCAGGCAAAACCAGCCCGCGCCGCAAACGTGTGCTGCTGAAGATCAGCGGCGAGTCGATGTGCAGGCCGGGCGGCTTCGGCATTGACGCCGACGAACTGAATCTCATTGCCGGCGAAATCGCGCTGGCGCATGTGCCGGGCATCGACCTGGCGGTGGTCGTCGGCGGGGGCAACATCATCCGCGGCGCAAGGCTCGCCGAGCAGGGCCACATCGAGCAGGCCACCGCCGACTACATGGGCATGTTGGGCACTGTCATCAACGGCCTGGCGCTCAAGGAAGCGCTCGACCGTCTGGGCCATCCCGCCCGCGTGCTCAGCGCGTTGAACCTGACCGCCGTGGCGGAGACTTTTGTCCGCGCCCGGGCGATCCGTCACCTGGAAAAGGGTCGCATCGTCATCTTCGCCGCCGGCACGGGCAATCCTTATTTCACCACCGATACGGCCGCGGCGCTGCGCGCCACCGAAATCGGGGCCGACATCCTCCTCAAAGCCACCAAGGTTGACGGCGTCTACGACAAAGACCCCATGAAACACGCCGACGCCAAACGCTACGATCGCGTCACTTTCCAGGAAGCGATCAACCAACGGCTGAAGATCATGGACCTGACGGCGCTGAGCATGTGCATGGAACGGAAAATCCCGGTGGTGGTGTTCAACATGAAGACGCCGGGCCACATCGCGGAAGTGGTCCAGGGCCGGCCGCATGGCACGTGGGTTGAAGTCGGTCAGTAATCGCCGGCGCATAGCACAAGGAACGAAGGATCATGGATATCGACGAGGTTCTGCTGACGTGCGAAGAATCAATGGAAAAAGCGGTGACCTACCTCAAGAGCGAGGTGCGTGGCGTACGGACCGGCCGGGCATCGACGTCGCTGATTGAGCATGTGAAAGTTGAGTACTACGGCTCGATGACCGATCTGCGTCAGCTTGCGCTGATCACCTCGCCGGAGCCGACGCAACTGCTGGTCAAGCCCTACGACGCGTCGAGCCTGCAGGCGATCGTCAAAGGCATCCAGGGCGCGGGACTGGGCCTGAATCCCATGACCGAAGGCAAGCAGATCCGCATCATGATCCCGTCGCTGTCCGGCGAACGACGCCAGCAACTGATCGGCTCGGTCAAGCAGATGGGCGAACAGGCCAAGGTCACCGTCCGCAACGCCCGTCGCGACGCCAACAAGCACGTCGATCAGGTCGGCAAGGACAAGTCGGCCGGCGTCAGCGAAGACGACGTCGAGAAGGCGCACAGCGACATCCAGGACCTGGTGAAGAAATACGAAACCATGGTGGATGACCTGGTGACGACGAAGACGAAGGAGATTCAGGAAACGTAAGGCCGGGCAAGGCGCAGCGGGGCCTGGGACCGGGACTTGCATTGGACAATCCGTGCGGAGCCTCGTCATGAACAGCCGAGCGGTGGGCCTGACGTTGGTCGTTCTGGGCGTGGTCTGGTCGTCGGCCCTGGCGCAGACCGCGGTACCGCCGGGGAAATCGCCCTCCGCATCGACCGCCTCCGAAGGGAAGAAGTCCGCTCCCGCTGCCGACACGCCCGCGGAAGTCCAGCGTCGCAAGGAGGCGGCCGAGAAGCGCCGGACCGAGCTGGAAGCCAAACGGCAGATCACCGCCAAACTCGACGCCGCCGTCAGCGCCATCGTCACCGAGGCCAAGGTTCTCGGCGAGGTCCAAGAAGAGAAAAACAAGCCGCACTGGAGCAGGCCTCACCCCGCCCTCAAGGCCCTCGGCCCCGACGCCGCTCTGCCCATGCTCTACCGCATGGGCAAGGATTTCACCAGCAACGACTACTGCGATACCTACGTCCGCTGGCACCTGATGGCGACGGTCAAACTCGCCACGCAGGACGACCGGGAAGAAGCGGGCAAACAACTGGTGACGCTGATCCGCCAGTTGCCCAACGAGCTGACCGTTCAGGAAAAGCGGGAGTGGTACGACGAACCGCCGGCAATCTCCGCGGAATGGCACAAGAAGTACTACTCGCTTCGCCGCCGGGTCGGCTATCCGCCGTTCGAGAAGCTGGTCGATCCGCCGGATTCGCTCAACTACATGACGCCGCTGGAGAAGATCGAGGCGGAGAAGACGTGGGCCGAGGCTCAGGATCTGCGGACCAAGTGGACCCGCACGGTGGACAAGGCCGCCACCGCATTCAATTATCGCGTGCGGCAGGTGCGTCACATTCTGCGCGAATACCGCGGCGAACTCATTTACGAACTGATCAAGACCGGCGATCCGGCCATGCTGGACCTGGTGATCCGTGAGATCGGTCGACAAGCGGACGCCAAGACCGGCAATGCGTACGACCTGCTGAACTACCTCTATCTCGCGGCATACGACGGTTTTCTGAACCTGTATCCCAAAGAGGTATTGCAGCGCTCAGCCGCCGGTCTGGAAAAGATCGGACGCGGCCACGATCAATACGTGGAATTCGGCCGGCTTCAACGCAATTTCGCCGACTACTGCTTCCACATGGTCCACATGCTCCGCGACAGCGAGGGCTTTCTCGATCTGCGGGACAAGAAGGCCGCGGTGCGTCCCGCGGCGAAATACCTCGGCGCGCAAAAATTCTCCGCCGATACGCTGACCATCGACCAGATTCACAACGCCATCACCCGCGCCATCGACGCCCTCTACGACGCGGAGAAAAACGAGAAACTCCAGCCGACCTACACGCCCATTCCGCACTACGTCTACACCCTTCCGGGCCATCGGCTGCACGTCCCGCAGGAAGTCCGAAACATGTTCGGCAACCAGGCTTTGATCTGTTGGGCGCTGCTGGCGTGCGGTGAAAGCTATCAAAATCCACCGCTCTACAAGCGGATCAACTGGGTGCTCTCCAGCGACACGCCGCAGACCTTCGACCGCGGCATGCGGGTGCAGATGCTGGCCGAACTGCCCCGACTGCGATGGAAGGACTGGGTCTACCGCGATGCCATCTGGCTCGGCGGCGCGCTGGGCAACAAAGGCAACTTCACCGAGGAATGGTTCGGCCAGTCGATCACCGACTACGGCGACAACGCCAACGGCCAGTACGGCGTTCTGGGCATCTGGGGCTGCGAACGCAACGGGTACAACATCAGCGCCAAAATCTGGGCCAACATCGACCAGTACTGGCGCAACGCCCAGCAGAAAACCCGCGAAGACGAACCTGCCGGCTGGTCCGTCTTCAGCTTTGAACAGAAGGAATCCAAGGAAACCTCCGGCATGAACTTCTACCGCCGCGTCTCCGGCCCCATGACCGCCGGCGGCGTGGCCACCCTCTGCCTCACCGAACGCTACCTCCGCGGGCCCCGCATGCTCGTCCCCGGCGAACAGCACGTCTCCCCCGAACTGCGCAAAGGACTCCGCTGGCTCGACGAAAACTTCTCACTCGACGACAAGGCCGAGGAAACCGACCGCTTTTACTACTACTGGACCATGCAGCGCGTCGGCAACGCCACCGGATTCAAATCCTTCCACGGCGTCGATCTCTTCCGCGACATCACCGCCCGCATGCTCAACGAGCAGACGCCCGAAGGCACCTGGAACGGCGACAAAGGCCCCCTGCTGTCCACCGGCTTCGCCCTGCTCTATCTCGCCCGCGCGTACGATCCCCTGGCGATGGGCAAGGTCCGCTATCAGGTCAGGGACGCCGGCGGAAAAATCTCACCCGGCTACTGGAACAACCGGCCTCACGATGTCTGGAACTTCGTCGACTACATCTCCGACCAGTACGAATGCGCCACAAGCTGGCAGATCGTGGAACTGAACCTCGGCGTCTCCTCGCTCATGGAAACGCCGCTGCTCTACCTCGCCACCGACCGCGGATTCGAGCTGAGCGACAAGGAAATACGCAGCCTGCGCGACTACATCAACGCCGGCGGAACCCTGCTGCTCAATCCCGACAAGATCGGCCCCGACGTCTCCTCCAGCTTCCGCAAGCTCGGTGAACAGCTCTTTCCCGACCACAAGTGGAAGCCCGTCCCCCGCGATCACAGCTACTACACCATCCACCAGACCCTCCGCGCTCCGATCCCCATGCAGATGCTTTCCAACGGCATCCGCCCGCTGGTCGTCCAGTTCCTCAAGGACATCGGCGAGGATCTCCAGACCAACAACGTGGCCTCCGCGGACAGCTTCCGCATGTTGTCCAACATCTACCTCCACGCGACTGGGCTGAATCCCAAGCGGACGAGGCTGGTGAACCATCACGTTCCTCTTCCGCTGACGAAGCCAACCCGCCAGATCAACGCAGCCCGCATCCAGCACAGCGGCCAGTTCGACCCGGAACCCGCCGCCCTGTCGCAACTGGCCAACGTCCTGGCGGATTCCCGGTGGAGCCTGAACCTTGATGTCGCCAGAGTGTCGGGCAAGCAGCTCAGCCAGCAGAGCATCGCGTTCCTGACCACCCTGGGCGACGGCGAACTGAGTGACGAAGACGCGGCGAGCATCCGGCAGTGGCTGGAGAAGGGCCATGTGCTGTGGATCGACGCGGCCGGGGGCAGCGCGGCGGCGGCGAAGAACGCCGAAGCCCTGTTGCGCAAGATCGTCCCCGACGCCGTGCTCGCGCCGCTGAGTTCGGAAAATCCCCTCATCAGCGGCGAAGGCCTGCGCCAGGGCCGCGACGTCCGCTGGGCCAGGTATCGCAACTTCGCCCTGCGCACCATGGGTCCGCTGAACCGGCCCAAGCTCCAGGGCGTCGAGATCAACGGCCGCACCGCCATCCTCTTCTCGACGGAAGACATCACCTGCGGTCTGGCCGGCCTCGACCAGTGGGACATCTTCGGCTACACCCCCCAAACCGCCCGCGATCTGGCGGTCAACAGCGTCCTCGTGGCGGGGAACATCAAGTAGGCGGGACACGACGGACGTGCAACGAGCAAATGCCGGATTCACAGAATCCGGCTCGGATTCACGGAGAAGTTCATCCTCAACTGTATATCAGAGCCGGTCTCTGTGAGTCCGGCATTCCGCCCGAGCATCGCATCATGTCTGATCGTCCCCTCGCTTACCATATCACCTTCGGCACCTACGGTGCTCGTCTGCACGGCGATCCCCGCGGCACGGTCATCCGTGAACTCAATCGCATCACGGATCCCATCATCGGCAACGATCCCCGCTGGCGGCAGAAAGAAATCGAACGCTTGAAGTTCCCATCTGTTGAACTGACGTTGGACATGCGAAAGAAAATTGAATCTCTGGGGCCGGCTGTCTGCTCACGTGGTGGATGGACCTTTCACAATATCGCGGCAGGACGGGATCACGTTCATCTGCTGCTGTCCGCCGATGCCGAAGGAAATGCAGTGAGGCGATGGGCCAAGACGTGGCTCGGGCAGGAACTGAGCCGGACATGGCCGCTGCAGGATGGCGCGACATGGTGGGCGGAAGGCGGCAGCGTGAAGTGGATTTGGGATCAGAGGTATTTGGAGCAGGCGTTCGTATACATCGATCAGCAACGAGCATCGGGGGTGTTGCGGAATGCCGGACTCTGTGAGTCCGGCATTTCCCGCTGGGAGTCCGGCACGCGCTTCGCCTACAATCTTCATCCATGCCGGTTGACACGCACGTCATCAGCGAAGTGATCGAAGGCCGACGCAGGCTCAGCGCCGCCGAGGCGATGGAGCTTTACGGCCATGCGAGCCAGCATGATCTGGGCCAGTGGGCTTCGGCGGTCAGCGCGAGGCTGCACGGCACGCAGGCGCGCACGTACGTGCTGGACCGCAACGTCAACTACACCAACGTCTGCTCCGCCCGCTGCACGTTCTGCGCGTTTCGGCGGGACGGGGACGAGCCTGACGCCTACACGCTGTCGAAAGAGCAACTGCGGGAGAAGCTGGCGCAGTTGCAGGCCATCGGCGGCACGCAGGTGCTGTTGCAGGGCGGCATGAATCCGCGGCTTCCGCTGGCGTTTTACGAGGACATGCTCACGTGGATGAAACGGGAGTTTCCCGCCATTCACCGGCACGCCTTCAGTCCGCCGGAGCTGGTGGAACTGGTGGCGGTGGGCGAGGTGGAGGGCTTTCCCACGACGAAGCCGGGGCACAGCGGCGAACTGGAGCCTGCGGTCTGGACGGCGAAGCTGGAGACGATCCTTCGCCGGCTTCAGGCGGCGGGACTGGACTCGATTCCCGGCGGCGGGGGCGAGATATTCGCCGAACACGTGCGGCGTCGCATCGGTCTGGGCAAGGCCACGGCGGATCAGTGGCTTAACGTGATGCGCTGCGCCCATCGGCTGGGCATGTTCACCAGCGCGACGATGATGTTCGGCCACATCGAAAGCGTGGCGGATCGCATCGACCACATGCAGCGCATCCGCGACGCGCAGGACGAGGCGATTCGCGGCAACTGGCCGGGTCGGTATGTGAGTTTCATCGCCTGGCCGTTCCAGCGGGAGAACACGCCGATGGGCCGGCTGCCGGACTGGGACGTCGAATCCGACACGCCCTTTCCCGGCGAAAATCCCGACGATCCGAGGCACGGCAAATCGCTGCGCATGGCGGGGGCGACGGAGTACCTGCGGATACAGGCGATCTCCCGGCTGTTTCTGGACAACATCCTGAGCATCGGCAGTTCGTGGGTGACGATGGGGCCGCACATCGGGCAGCTCGCGCTGTTTCATGGCGCCAACGACATGGGCAGCGTGATGATGGAGGAAAACGTCGTCAGCGCGGCGGGGACGACGTACAGCCTGGACGAGGCGCTGCTCTGTCGTCTGATCCGCGATGCCGGGTTCGTGCCGGCCCAGCGGGACAATGTGTACCGCGTGCTGCGGCGACACGACGGTCCCGACAGCCCGGACCTGCGCGTGACGGACTGGTCGACGCACCGCGTCTCCAAGCCGCACCCGCCGCGTGGCCCTTCTCCTTCGACGGACACGTCCAAACTGGTGCCGCTGATTGCCCGGCCCTCGACATCGAGCAGTTAGGCCATTTGGCAACACACAATCAAAAGATATAATACTCCCTTTTCTTCACCATCAGGATGGGGTATCCACATGAGTGCGTGCGCCTCTTCAAGTCGTGCAAAGGTCGAACGGAATGCCTGTCGGAACTGGCTGACGCTGGCTGCGATCGTGCTATGTCTGGGCGTTTGGTCAGCGAGGGCACAAGGGGACGACGCCGCGGCCCCATCATCCGTAAACAATGCCACATCAATAGCTTTCACACCGAAGCGTATTGCCGTGCTGCTGCCGCAGACGGGCGGTTTCGCGGCGGTCGGCCGGCAGATGCAGCGCGGGTACGCCTTGGCGGAACTGGTGCTGGCGGAACGAGGTCTGCGGGATGTGGAGATTCGGTACTTCGACACGACCAGTTCCCCATCGGGTCTTGAACAGGTTATGACCGGGGTAGCCTCATGGAAGCCGGACATGCTGGTCGGGCCGTATGGCAGCGAAGAGGCGCTGGCGGTGGCGGAGAAGGCGGAGGCGATGAAGCTGCCGCTGATCGTGCCCTCGGCGACGATCGACCTGCTGACGCAGAACCAGGACGGCGTGGTGTTCCGTCTGGCGCCGACGCAGTCGATGATCGCAGACACGGCGGCATCGTTTCTGCTGAGCCAGAAGGAGTCGCTGAAGTTCACCGAAACGCTGGTGCTGGCGGAGGAGGATGAGTTCGGCAAGCAGGGCGTGGCGTCGCTGCAGGCGGCGTTCAAGCACAAGGGTCTGACGGAGCCGAGGGTCAGCTTCTATCAGCCGGGGAATGTGAAGGATGTGCTGACGAACCTGGTTGTGCCGGCGGGCGCGGTGGTGGTGGTGATGACGCGCTCGAGCGAGGACGCGATCCAGATCGTGGACAAAGTAGGCCGCGCCGGGAAGGTGCTGGGGCTGTACGCGGGCGTATCGTCGACGGATTTCCGGATGATGGCGGCGGCGAGGCCCGCGGGTTCGCTGCCGGCGGTGTACACGGTAACGCCTTGGCCTGACGACGCGAACCAGCCTCAGACGGCGCAGTTCGTGCAGCGGTTCGTCAACAAGTACCGCGATGCGTTGGACCGGGGCATTCCGCAGTACCACAGCGTGCAGGCGTACAGCGCGCTGCTGGTGGCCGGGGAAGCGATCCGCCACGCGCGGAGCAACAAGACCAGCCTGTTCAGCGCCCTCAAGACGCTGCGGATGGACAGCCCGCTGGGTGAGATTCACTTCATGAATTTCAGCGGCCACTACGGCCAGTATCCTGCAGGCGCGGTGGTGCAGTCGTTCAGTCCGATGCCGCCGCACACGGTGTTCCCGGCGGTGGAGAAGCCCAAGGCGGCGGCTCCCGAGCCTCGCGGCGTGCTGCGGACCGTGCTGGAAAACCAGATCGTCGCGCTGTTCGCCATCCTCGCCCTGGGCCTGCTGCTGGGCAACATCGAAATCAAGGGCATCGGTCTGGGCGGATCGGGCGTGCTGTTCGTCGCCCTGCTGTTCGGCCATTTCAAGTTCACCGTTCCCGGCGTGGTGGGCACGCTGGGCCTGGTGCTGTTCGTCTACGGCGTGGGCGCGGGCGCCGGGCCCGGATTCTTCCGCGCGTTCGTCAAACAGGGCGCCACGCTGGCGAAAGTCGGCGCCCTGCTTGTGGCCATCGGCGCCGCGACCACCTACTGCTGCGCCAAGCTGTTCCATGTGCCGACCGACCTGGCGGTGGGCATCTTTTCCGGCGCGATGACCAGCACGCCGGCGCTCGCCGCCGCGATGGATCAGCTCAAGGAAAGCGGGCCGCTGGTCTCCATCGGCTACGGTGTGGCCTACCCCTTCGGCGTCGGCGGCGTCGTCCTCTTCGTCCAGCTCCTGCCCAAGCTCCTGGGCGTCAACCTGGACAAGCTCGACGCCGAAGTCACCGCGTCACGCAGCAAGAAAAAAGCCATTCTCCGCGTCGTGGCGGAAGTGACCAACCCGGCGGTGATCGGCCGGCACCTCCTCGAAGTCGAGTTCATCCAGCGGTCCGGATGCCAGGTCGTCCGCGTGATGGAAGGCCAGCGCATGATTCCCCTGTCGCCCGACCTGGTGCTCGAACAGGGTGAACGGCTGCTGCTGGTGGGCACGGAGGACAACCTCAAATCCGTCGTGGAATACCTCGGCCGGCGCAGCGATGAACCGTTCTTCATGGACGCGGAAAATGAACGGAAACAGATCGTCGTCACCGCCCCGGCGATCGTCGGCCGATCCCTGCGGGGACTGGACTTGATGCGCACCAGCGGCCTGACCGTCTCCCGCATCGTTCGCCACGACGTCGGCTTCGTGCCTCACGCGGACACGATCATCGAACGGTTCGACATGCTGACCTGCGTGGGCGAGCCTGCGAACCTGGACAAGTTCGCCCTCGAAGCCGGCCACCGCGCCAAGGCGCTGGATGAAACCGACCTGGCTTCGCTGGCCATCGGCATCGTCGCCGGCGTCCTGCTGGGCCTGATGCCCCTGGGCTTCGGAGCCGGCAACACCTTCACCCTGGGCATGGCGGGCGGCCCGCTCTTTGTCGCCCTGATCCTCGGCCATTTCGGTCGCATCGGCGGCGTCACCGGACACATCCCCCGCGCCGCCAGACTCTACCTGACCGAACTGGGCCTGGTCCTCTTCCTCGCCTCCGCGGGCGTCACCGCCGGAAGCCGCTTCGTCGAAGTCGTCCGCGAGCACGGCATGGTCCTCTTCTTCGTCGGCGTCCTGGTCACCCTCATCCCCATGATCGTCGGCTATGTCTCCTGCCGATGGTGGTTCAAACTCAATCTCCTCGAAATCCTCGGCGGAACCTGCGGCGGCATGACCTCCACCCCCGGCCTCGGCGCGGTCACCGCCAAAACCGACAGCGACGTCCCCGTCATCAGCTACGCCACGGCCTATCCCGTGGCGCTGATCCTCATGACCATCTTCGTGCAGATTCTGATTCCACTGCTGCGCGGTTGAGGCGAGACAAGACCTGGCGCGTCGTACATGGCAAAACAAGGGTAGCCTGATTACCCCCTATTGCCATCACAAACCCGACAAAACATCCTGAAGAAGAGATGGATCAGCACGAATGACGGGTTGAGCTTATCGCTCGTTCCGTGACGGTCGATATCGGTGCAGTTCCGACAGCGGTATGGGGTCCAGGAGCCTGTTCCACAGGAGGGGAAAACTGGGGATAGCAGGGCAAAGGCGCTGTCATGCCGGTCCATCGCCACGAGTTGAAACACCTTCTGCGTCACGAGCTGGTGCTGGGCCAGCCGTTGCCGGGCAACGTGTATGACGATGCCGGGCGACTGCTGGTGCCTGCCGGTCGCGTGCTCAAACAGGGCGATCTGGATCTGCTTTCGATGGCGATGCTGCACGTCGGCCCGGACTGGGCGGGACCAGCGCCGCAGGGCGTCACCGAGTCCGCCGCGATCTCGCCGCCCACGGATCTGGCGTCCCGATCCGCAGCCTCGGTATCGAACAAACAAGCTGCGGCAAACGCCGCCCCGCCCGCTGTGCCCAAGACCACCGCCAAGCCGCGCGATGTCGTCGGCGAACTGTCCCGTCAGCACCGCAACGAAAACGGTACGCCGGACAAGAACAAACGCGCCCACGCCCGGCATGGCTGGCAGGTCGTCCTGACGCTGACCATCGAGGAACTTTCCAACGGCGAACACCGACGCCGCCAGATTGAAGCGACCACGTTCGACATCGCCGTGGCCGGCTTCGGATTCATCTTCAACCAGTTCATTCATCCAGGAACCATCGTCTACGCCCGTTTCGACAGCCTGCCCAACAAGCCCTGGCTCCGCGGCGTGGTCCGCAATTGCTTCAAACTCGGCGGATTCCAGCACCGCGTCGGCGTGCAGTTCCTCGAAGTCTGCAATGAGCAGGCGGGCAAGGTCGCTGAAAACGCCCCGGTCGCCACGAACAATGCCGGCCGGCGGTAACGCGGCACGGCGGCATTCCCCTCCATTTCCGCACGCTTTCCCGTCTGTGACAGTCTGTTTCCCGAAAATCGCAACCCAAGGTGGTTAAGGTCTTGGCGTTTGTGCCTCGACGTGCTTTAATGGCATGTTCACCCGGTTTTCATCAAGCTACCCTCCAAGACGCGCTCGTGCTGGATTCGCATGACGGCAGACACCCGACAACCGCGACACCCTCGCCGAACCGCGCGGGCGGAATCGCCATCCTCCTTAGGCAAACGCCTATGGCTTTTGCCCCTCTCCCTTTCAGGGAGAGGCTGGGAGAGGGTACGGCGATCAATCACGTGTTGTCCGCGATTTGACGTGCCGGTTTGCGCACATCCGACCCTCACCCTAACCCCCTCCCTGAAAGGGAGAGGGAACCAGTTCCATAGGCGTTCACCCTCGCCATCCCTCGCCGGCTGGTTTGAAGCGATGGAGCCGCGGTGGTTGATGTCGTCGGTGATGGACGCCGGGACGGATGACGCAGCCGGCGCTGCGGCGCTGGTTCAACCGCTGACCCAACAGGTTCCAGGCGTCCAAAGCATCTTCACCCGCGACTACATGCCCCTCGACGGCGGCAATGTGTGGAATTACTCCGGCCTGGCCAACGGGCAGGCCACCAATGCCGTCCAGACCGTCCTGTCCAATCCGGTGACGCTGCACAACGTCGCCACCATGCCGATGATGCTCGCGGCCCGCAACGCCACCGACACCAGCTACTTCAGCGTGGACGACACCGGCCTGCTGCTGCACCGGCGGGACACCTTCGATCCCACCGGCAGCGGCGTCACCACCCTGCTGACCTACGACCAGCCGGTCCTGATGATCCCCGCGAACTTCAGCGTCGGCGATGTGCATACCTTCACCGCCACCTACACCGGCACACGCAACGGAGCAGCCTGCGCCGGCTCCATCACCTCCGGCACGACTACGTTCCTCGGCTTTGAAACCGTCGGTTCCTTCACGGCGGCGAAAATCCAGATCGTCACCCAATGGACGCAGCAGGGCGCCGGCGCGGGCAGCGGCACGACCACGCAGACCTTCTGGCTCGCCGAAGGCGTCGGGCCGGTCAAGATGACCATGGTCCGAACCAGCGCGGGCAGCACGCTCAATACGTCCTTCACCATGACGACCAAAAGTCTGGCCGCCAAGCCCGACCTCAAGCCCACCACCGTCGCCTACGCCCCCGGCACGGTTTTCGTCGGCGGCACGATGGCCGTCGCTGCCACGCTGGCCAACCAGGGTTCCGCCGCGCTGACCGCCAATGCGTCCTTCATCACCCAGGCCAGGCTTTCACTCGACCTGATCTGGGGCAACGACGACGACATCCTCCTCGCCGGCGATTCGACCAGCACCGGCCCGATCGGCGTCAGTGGAACCACCGCCACGCTGGGCACGCTCAACATCCCCGCCAATGCCGCCGCCGGCAGCTACTACCTTGCCGTCCGCACGGATGCCACGGACGCCGTCAATGAAGTGCTGGATGGGAACAACACGTGGTGGTCCTCGGCCGCGGACGTGCAGGTCGAACTGCCCGCCGGCGTCGGCGACACCGTCTGGTCCGACGCCAACAGCGACGGCCTGCTCAACAACGGCGAGACCGGCGTCGCCGGCGTCACCGTCCATCTGCTCAGCAGCGCCACCCAACAAGTCCTCGCCACCACGACCACCAACGCATCCGGCACGTACCAGTTCACCGGGCTTTTCGCCGGCAGCTACATCATCCAGGTTGATCTCCCGCCGGGCCGGGATTTCACCACCGCCAATGCGGGAGCCAATGATGGAATCGACAGCGACATCCTGATTGACACCGGCCGGTCCGCCGCCTTCGCCCTCGCCGCGGGACAGAACGAGACCAGCCTCGACGCCGGTCTCGTCGAACTGCCCCTGGAACTGAGGCTGCAATCCAACGTCGATTCCTTCACCCTCATCCCCGGACAAGCCGTGATCGTCGATGTGTTCGTGGACTCCACGCCGTCGGTTCTGTCGGGCTTTCGCCTGAACTTCACGAGTTCCACACTTGGAGCAGGCGGCCTGACGCTGTCGAACTGGATCGCGGATGCCGCATTCGCTTCCACCGACGGCAACATCTCCGACGGCATCGTCTCCGCCGGCGTCGCCGGTTCCCATGTGGACGCGACCTTGCGGGATGGATCGCCGATTCATCTCGGTTCATTCACGCTGACGATGCCGAGCGTCACGGGCAGCTTCACGCTGACATTGCAGAATGCCGCCGGAGCCGCCACGCAAATCCTCACCGCCGGCGCGCAAGCCGTGGCCATCGACGACTTCGGCCATGTGGCGGTGCAGGTCGCTTTGGACGCCACGGGGCCGGCGGTGGAATCGTTGCTCGTCAACGCCGACCAAATCGATCCCGCCAACGTCGCCGGCAAGGGCGCTCAGCCGACCGACTGGACCACGCAGCGCAGCGTCGTGCAGTCGATTGCCATTGTCTTTGACGAAGCCGTGGTCGTGCATGCTTCGGACCTGGTGCTGACCTGGCTCGGTTTCATCGACATCGACCAGGACGCGGATCGCACGATCACGATCACGGACGACATGCTCAGTTACGCCGGCCGGACGCTGACCATTGATTTGTCCGACGTGGCGATCCTCGACGGCCGATACACGATTCGCGTGCAAAATACCGTGGAAAACCTGTCCGGCCTGGCCGGCCAGACGTGGATCGGCAGCTTCCACCAACTGGCCGGCGACTTTAGCGGCGACGGCAGCTTCAACCTCGCGGACTTCGGCACGCTGGCCTACTGGCTCGGTCAGTCGGGCGATGTGCCGGGCTATCTCGACGTCACCGGCGACGGCGCGGTTAACGGTTCCGATCTGCGGCCGCTGGTGGCGAGACTGGGAACAACCCTCGACAACTCGCCCGTGGTCATTGCCGCCCTATCCAACGACGCCGGCGACAGCGCCACCGACGGCCTGACGTTCGATCCCACCATCGCAGGCACGATCCTCGGCTACACGCTGCTGAGCCGATTGGATTTCCGCATCCCCGAACTCGGTGGCACGGCGTATGACATCACTTCCCACGTCAATGCGCAGGGCGCCTTCACGCTCTCCCGCTCGCAGATGCAGGCGCTGCTGGGCCAGGCCCTGACCGACACCACCTACAGCCTGCAATTCCGTGCCGCCGACGTCACCGGCGTCGTCACGGATTGGATCACCGTTGCTGTCACGCTCGATACCGTCGCCCCCACCGGCACGTTCGACCTCGCCGTTGCCTCCGACACCGGAACCGTCGGCGACCAGACCACCAAACTCGCCACCGTCACCCTCACTGGAACCATCAACTCCGGCTCCACGGTGCAACTGGTCAGCCAGGGCCTGACCGCCAACGTCGTTAACGGCGTGTTCACCATGACCGGCGTCTCGCTGGACCTGGGCAACAACGGCATCGACCTGCTCGTCACCGACACGGCGGGCAATCACACGACGATTCACGAGGATTTCTGCAAACTCGACAACAGCCCCATCGTGTTCAACGTGACCTACGACGATCCCGGCAACGCCTATGCCGATTATCACGATCTGCTGACCTACGACCTTCAGGCCGCCGGCTGGCTCTGGACGCAGCATCTGGCCGGGTCGGGCAATCTGGAAGTCGTCTTCCATCTCGGCGCTACCGATCCCGTACTGGAACGCGCCTGGAGCGGGAGCCTTGACGTGGTGTATGTGGCCACGATCAACGGCATGTACATCTACATGCAGGGCGCTGCCGCGGAAATCAGCGGGCGCGGCGATCCCAACGGGAGCGCCGCCGACCTCGAAATCTTTATCACGGATGACTACCTCGAGAACGATCTCTGGCTCGATCCCAATCCCTATCAGCGCGTCAACACGGTTCCCGCCAACCGTACCGATGCCGTCAGCGTGCTGGCGCATGAACTGGGACATTGCCTGGCGTTCAACGGCTGGCTCAACTCCAGCACCATGTCTTTTACGGTGAACTATCGATCCACCTTCGACCTGAAATTGACGACAGGCAATGGTCTGGCCTACTTCACCGGAGCCAACGCGGTGGCGGTCTACGGCGGCAATGTGCCGATCACCACCGGCAATCCCAACCACATCGGCAATGAAGGCCAAGCCGCGGTGACCGATCTCATGAACGGCAAGGCGTTCTTCCGCGGCCAGCGCTACAACGTGTCTGCACTCGATCTGGCGATTTTGAAGGATATCGGCCTGACGCTGGTTTCCACTCCGTCGATACCCGCATCGCAGTCGCCGCCCTCCGTGCCGCTGGCGGCGATTCCTTCATCCACGGATGCGCCGCTGTCCACGCAGACAGCCCTGAATGATCTGGCCGAACTCTGGCAGAAACGCAAGGCGAAATGGTGGCCTGTCGATCTGCTCGACTCTGATGAGCCGCAAGCGTAAACGACGGATTTCCCGCGAAATATCGTGGATGGTCGTCGCGGGGAAGGCCGTCGCTTACGCTTGCGGCTCGCGTGGGTCGTTTGGGGTGCTTGGTCAAACCCAAGGTACGCCGATGTTTTCATGCCATCATCCACAAATTTCGGGTATATCTCGATGCTTGTCCGCATGGTGCGGATATAATGATCATGTCAGCGGAGCACGAAGCGGAAAGAATCGGCTCCGGTGTCGGATGACTTAGCGAAGGACGAACCGGCTTGGCCGGACAGTCAGTCGAAGAGTAAGCCGACGTGGTTTTTCACCTTTTGGGTGATGAAGCACGTCGGCTTTTTTTTGTTAATGGCGGACCGAGTCGTATTCGCCACGCCATGCTGACCAGGCATAGCCGGTCGCAATATGTGTCCTCTGGTTACAACACCATCATGCCAATCGAAATTTTCATCGCGGTTCTTGTTGCCAGTTCATGCATCGTTGTGCTGACGATGTCGCTTCTCGTGACTGCCGTGTATTTCTTGGCACGGGTGAACTCGATGGAAAGGAAAGTCACCCGGCTCGAAGGCGATTTGTCGGGGTTGATCCACGAAAGCCATGGGCTTGTCAGAAACATGCAGCAAGTAGCTGTCCGTGCGACCAGGGCGATGGAGGATGTTGAGCAGATGACACGCATCGCGCGTGGGTGGACCAATCGCGCCGACCGCATGGTCGATGTTGTCGCGATCGTTACCGAGCCGTCCATGCAGATAGCGTCCAAGTACCTCAAATACGGGAGTGGATTTTTGAATGGGGTTATGCAAGTGTTGCTGACCCGAGGCAATAAAAGTTGATTTACACGGAGTCTTCATATGTCTGAATGCAACAATGTATCAGCAGCCCTTCGACTCATAACGGCTTTGGGAGCTGGCGCGATCGTAGGCGCCGGCGTGGCCATCCTGTTTGCGCCCCATTCGGGCAAAGAAACGCGGGACATGTTGGCCAGCAAAGCGAACGAGATCGAAGACACGGCCGGCGATGTGATCGAGCGCGGCAAGAATATTGTCAATGAAGTCAAGCACAAGGCGAGCGAAGCGTTCGAGAAAGGAAAAGAAATCGCCCAGGCAACAAGCGAGGGAAAAAACACTGAGGGATGAAACGCAGACAGGACTAGAGAGACGGATAGGACATTTGATCGTAAGTGGGGACATACCGACCGCAGCCGCGTACGCCGCGGGCGGCCCCCACGGATGATCGCACCATATGAAATGGAGTATCTTTTATGAAACGTACCACAATGTTCCTCGCAGGATGCCTGGCGATTGGAGTCGCAGGCAACGCGTGCATGGCGCAAAACGACCCGGCGAAGCCCCGGGTTGGCGCTAAGACTGATGTCCAGAAGCCTGGACAAGATCAGATGCACGGCTACAACGGGGCGCCCCGGTCCAGGCATCTGTCGCACGCCAGTCAGATTCTGAACATGACCCTGCGTGACCCGCAAGGCAAGGAGATCGGCTCGGTCGAAGACATGGTCATTGATTCGCGGGGCCGCGTGGCGTTTTTGATCGTGTCGTTTGAGAACGACTTCGTGGCGGACGGCAAGCTGCATGCGGTGCCTTTACGGGCTCTGCGTCCCGGCAGCGACCCGGATCGCAAGGACTTGATCCTGAGCACGACCAAAGACAAGATCGTCGCCACCAGCGGTTTCACCAAGGACCAGTACCCGCAGTTCGACGAACAGTCGACCCGCGACAGGTTCCGCCAGTACGACCAGACGCCGTACTGGGAAGGCCAAATGGAAGACCGTAATCGTGATCGCAATACCGCCATTGGCAAGCAGAACGATGACGATCACCGCCGCGAGTTCAACCAGGTTCCGCAGTTTGATCGTCAGCACGTCTGGACGAGTCGCGCCAGCGAAATCATCGGCAAGATGGTCGTAAACAGCAACAACGACAACTCAGGCAGAATCAAGGATCTGCTCGTTGATTTCCGCCAGAATCGCGTGGTTTACGCCGTGCTCACCAACGGCGGCGTGATGGGCATGGACGAAACGCTTACCCCGATTCCTTACTCAGCTCTCAAGGCCTCGGGCGATAAGGACCAGTTCACTCTCGATGCCGCCAAGGATTCGTTCGAGGCCATCAGCTTCAAGGAAAGCGCCTGGCCCGACATGACGAACCGTCAGTGGGCGCAGCGCCTTCACACGCAGTTCAATCAAGACCCGTACTGGGCGGTCTACAGTATCGCCAATACCGATGACGTTGACATGCATTGGCGTCGCGACAGCGCTTACAACAAGGGCTACAACGCCCAGCTTTCAACGACCGTCAAGGGCACGGTGACTTCGGTCAGCGAGTTCTCGCCGGAGACCGGTGCTGCCAATGGCCGTCAGATCATGCTGCGAAGCGATGACGGCAAGACCTATACCGTCCACATGGGCCCCTCGTCCTTCATGCAATGGCAGGATTCGACCTTCGCCATCAAGCAGGGAGACGAATTGACGATCACCGGCTCGATCGCCAAGTTCCAAGACAAGGACGTGCTGATCGCCAACCAGATTCGCAACAAGGATGGCAAGACTCTGGAATTGCGCGACAACACCGGCCGCCCCATGTGGGATAACCAGGACAGGGGCAATGACCGCGGGACTGACCAGCCTACCGCCGACAACCGCATGTAGCCGATCTCGAATCTGCCTTAAGCCCTGTTCCTTGGGCGACGGGCCGTTGCATAGAGTCTCCTGGCTGAGCCTGTGAAGAACGCAGATAGGATCGGAGCCTAGAAGTCGAGAAGCCCTCCGTACCAAGGCATCAATCGTTCCTCCCTGGGTTTGACGCAGAACCCCTCGCATTTGAGTCCACCGGCGAAAGCCGATGGACTCTTTTTATCCGAACGGACATCTGGCAAGAAGCAGTCATATGGGTGAGCGATCCGTCCGTTAAGCGACGGCCCTCCCGCGAATCACCCGTGATGGTCATCGCGGGAGGACCGTCGATAACGCTTGCGGCTCGTTATGGCAACGGAGAACTTTCCGCTTACGCTTGCGGTTCATTGGGGTTGCGGAGTGACAACAGGAAATCGTGGAGCAGGGTCATGGCGGCGAGCGC
This sequence comes from Phycisphaeraceae bacterium, assembly GCA_020848195.1. Lineage (GTDB taxonomy): Bacteria > Planctomycetota > Phycisphaerae > Phycisphaerales > Phycisphaeraceae > JADLAP01. The sequence continues at coordinate 2,286 of JADLAP010000206.1, read as the reverse complement.
GTCGCGGCGAGCTTTTTTCTGGCTGTGGGTCAGGCCGGTGCGGGCCATCGCGCCGTCGGCGGCGGCGCTGGTCAGGCGTTCGTCGTGGAGATGGACGGGCAGGCCGGTGCGTCGGGTGAGTTCCTCGGCGAAAGCGCGGGTGCGTTTGGCGCTGTCGCCTTCGCTGCCGTCCATGTTCAGGGCCAGTCCGACGACCAGCGCGTCGGGTTCGTATTCCTTGATGGCTTGTTGAAGTTGCCGCCATCGTTCTTCGGCGCTGGATGTGACGATGACGCCGGCGGGAGTGGCAATGCCGCTGCGGTCGTCGCCGCTGGCCAAGCCGGTGCGTTTGGCGCCCAGATCGATCGCCAGGTAGTGCATGTCAGAGGACATCCGGATGCCGCTGCCCGAGCAGGTCGTGAAGATGTTTGATCTCCTCGGCGCGGTCGGCGGGGCAGACGAGGGTCGCGCCGGGAGTGTGGACGACGATGAGATTGTCGCTGCCGACGACGGCCACGACGTGGTTGGGTTCGGCGCTGAAGGCCAGGACGTTGCGGCTGTCGTGGAGCAGGCCGCGACCGCCCATCACGACGTTGCCGTGCGCGTCGGGATGTCCGGTGGCCTTGACCGCCGGCCAGGAGCCTACGTCCATCCACTTCAGCGGCATGGGCAGCGCCGCGACGGCCACGCGCGGGTCGCGCGAAGCAGGCTCCATCACCGCGTAATCCACGCTGATTTTCTTGAGCTGCGGGTACACCTCGTCGATCACCGTCTGCTGTTCCACGGAGCCCCAGTGATCCGCGATGCGCATCAGGCCCGCGTGCGTCTCCGGCTCGTAACGGGCGATGCATTCGAGCATCGCTTTGGCCCGCCAGACGAACATGCCGCTGTTCCACAGGTATTTGCCCGGTCCCGCGTCGAGGTATTGCCGGGCCGTCGGTTCGTCGGGTTTTTCCTTGTACCGGCCCACGCGGTGCGCGCCGTCGAACGGCGGCATCGCCTCGTCCAGTTCCAGATAGCCGAAACCCGTGGCGGCGTGCGTCGGCGTGATGCCGAACGTCACCAGCGCGTTGGGAACTTGCTCGGCGATTTTCAGTCCCTGTTCCAGACAGATCTGAAACTGATTGACCGGCTCGATCAGATGGTCGGCGGTCAGCACGATCATGATGGCGTCGGGATCCTGCCGGGCGATGACGGCGGAGGCGAAGCCGACGGCGTTGAGCGTGTCGCGTCCTTCGGGTTCGCCGAGGTAGTGTGCCGACTCCATGCCGGGCAGCACGCTGAGGATCGCCGCGCGATGCTGCCGGCCGGCGCAGATGTACCTGCGCCACGGATCGATCAAGCCGTCGAGCCGGCGATACGCCAGTTCCAGCAGGCTTCGACCGTCGAACAGCGGAACCAGTTGCTTGGGCTGATTGCCGCGGCTCAGCGGCCATAGCCGTTTGCCCGACCCGCCGGCCATGATCATCGCGTAGTGCATACACAGCAATGTAGGGGGGTTTGAGTCCAGACTCAACCACGTCCATCACGCAGAACATGTCCGCATGTCCATACCCGAATGACGAAAGAGAAGACGCGCGGGCAGTTTGCCCGCGGCTGGAACAACGCATGTCAATCGTCATTCGGATTTGGACATTTGAGCATTGTCCGGCGCTATGATTGGTCATGTCGGGAACCGTGACCATTGATTTTCGCCGGCCGATTCCGCTGTTTCCGCTGCCGACATGCGTGCTGCTGCCACATGCGACGATTCCGCTGCACATTTTCGAGCCGCGCTACCGTCGGATGGTCGCGGAGACGATGCGCGAACGACGGTTGATCGCCATGGCGACGTTCGAGGGGACGCAATGGCAAACGGAATACGAGGGTTCGCCGCCGCTGAGGCCATGCGTCTGCGTGGGGTACATCCTGCGCGACGAGCGGCTGGCGGACGGCCGATTCAACATTCTGCTGCAGGGCCTGTGCCGGGCGAAAATTGTCCGCGAGCCGTGGCACGAGCCTTACCGCCTGGGCCTGCTGGAGCCGGTGGAGACGCAACAGGCGATGGAGATCGATCTGGAAGACCAGCGCAAGGGCATTGAACACCTGCTGGCCGACCCGACGCTGAAGGACCTGGCGGCGGTCAGCGCGATCCAGAACTGGCTCAGCGACGAGATTCCCACCACGGCTCTCGTGGACCTTGCGGCGATGACCTTCTGCGAAAACCTCGAACAGCGCTACCAGTTGCTCGAGGAAGCGGATGTCCAGGCCCGCGCCCAATGGCTGCTGCACATGCTGCAGATCACGCGACGGACCATGCACATGGCG
>JADLAP010000205.1 GCA_020848195.1 Phycisphaeraceae bacterium | reverse complement strand
TCGAAATGACGCCCGTGATCGAGAAGGACTCCGGCGTGCTGGACCTGGTGGGATGCGTGTTCCGCGTCAGCACCGCCATCCCGGTCAGGGTGTCCACCATGTACCCCATGCTTCCGGTCGGCGGCGCGATCGTGTTCCAGCCGTCCAGCCCCGGCGACCCGCGTCAACAGGTGTTCGGATTTGCCCCGGAGAAGATCAACAGTGAAACCGGGGAAGTGACTCAGACCGATGACGAGACCCCCATGTGATCGGCAGTAGCCGATCCTCGCATATTCACCACGCATCAGGAGAATGTTTCCATGTCCAACGAAACCAAACCCGCGATCGACAACGCCGAAGCCCTGAAGTTCCTGGCCACTCAGGCCGAAAAGGCGATGATGCCACAGAAACTTCTGATCGCCGGCGAGCCGGCCAACCAGACGACGTACTACTTCAAGGATGTCGGGGTGAAGACCACCCTGGCCAGCTCGCCAAGTCCACGGATCGTCGTGCACAAAATCTCCGACCTGGTCAACTGCATGAGCATGATGTCACGCGCCGAACCCGCGATCTTCTTCAATCTGGATGGCATCCAGTACGTTCCCAAAATCTTCGATCCGATCATGGACATCACCTGCTATTTCAAAAAGACGAAAGCATGGTATCTGGCCGAAGGATTGTTACTGAACCCCAGCTTGTCCGTGGCCGACATGAGGCACGCCTTGCAGACCACGCTGGACGCCTGCAAGAATTCCGCGGACATGCGGGTGCTGATCGACCGGGTCAGCAAGCTGGGCATCCAGACGACTGCCAACGCCAGCATCCAGATCGGCAAGACGAAGGAAAGTATGGGCCGATCCATCAATCAGGCCGTGGAGCAGCCCGACGAACTTCCGGACGAGTACCAGACATTCAGCATTCCGATCCACGACGAATCGGATATTCCCGCCGCTCATCCGGTGACGTTCCTGCTGCTCCCGGACATCCAGAACCAGAAATGGCGGTTCGAGCCTATCGAATCCAGCATGCGCCAGGCCAAGGAAAATCAATTGGCCATCATCCGCGCGATGCTCAACGAACTGGTGGCTCGGGAGTTTGGCTCGGATCACAAGATCAATATCGTGCATGGCCAATTCATGCCCATTGTCGATACCCAGCCAAAGGAAGATTGATTCACGTGTTCCGGTCAGGCGGGCGCGGCGACCCGCAAGCCTGGATCAGAGGTTGGATCGCGGTAGCCGTGCCGTCCTCACTCGGCAAGGCCCACCGCGTTCCGCTGGGTTCGACTCCCAGGGCCGGAATTGCTGGGCGGGCCGGATTGGCCGGCGGCGGGCAACATCCATGACCCCCGTGGATGACCCGCGACCGCCCTGAGCGCCGAAGCCGCCGCCATGGCTCCCTCAATGGAAACTCAGAGCCAGGGCGGACGGGGCATGGCGGGTTCAACTCCCGCCCGGCGCGTTGAATGAGCGAAAAACAAGCACAACCAAAACCAGTATGGCGTTTCCGCGTCGAAGCGGATCGCCTGCCCAGCGGCAGATACAGGCTCATGGTGACGACAGACAGCGGGACCGTGATCGTCCGCGAGTGCTTTCATCCGCTGTGGGAACTGATACGCATCATCAACAAAAAGGAGAGAAACAATGACATCTGAAATGGTTCCTGACATCCATCTCCACACCGACGACGACGGCTATGTGCTGCTCGTAAAGTGCCTCAATCGTGACGGAACGGCACACGGCGGATTCATCTGGCCGAAGTCCGGTCTAGTTGATCCAGGCGTATGCAGCCGTGAGCCTACGTGCGAATCTGGAGGTCTGTTTGGATGGCCGTGGGGCCTATTTATGGGTGATGGTCGGAATGTTGATCCCATCGCCGAATGGCGCGTGTTTCGCGCGCGGCCTGAAAATGTGATCGCTATCGGCGACAAAGCAAAAGCAGTTCGCGGCGCAGACGGGCTGCTACCAGAGGTCATCTATTCCGGTGATATGGGCGGTGCGATGACGATCACCTCATTGGGACGCGCTGCATGGATTAAGGCGAAATCGAGTGACGCGGCCAGCGCGACGGGCGATAATGGCGCGGCCAGCGCGACGGGCGATAATGGCGCGGCCAGCGCGACGGGCGAGCGGGGCGCGGCCAGCGCGACGGGCTGGAGTGGCGTGGCCAGCGCGACGGGCGATCGGGGTGCGGCCAGCGCGACGGGTGAGTGGGGTGCAGCCAGCGCGACGAGCTGGAGGGGCGTGGCCGGCGCGACGGGTGAGCGAGTCACCATAGAAGTTGGTCCATCTGGCTTGGCGTCTGCGACATGCGACGAGCTGTTTTGGACATTTCGAGTCGGCGCAGTGCTGATTCAGCGGTGGAAAGACGGGGATACGTATCCATTTATCGTGTTCGATGGACGCAACATGCCGGATCACAAAGACGGCGACACGCTGTACATCGTCAAGGGAAAGGTCATGCCATGATCGCCCGCGCCCGCGAGTATCTCGGCCTGCTGGACCCGCTCATCGTCGATCTGTTTGGAGTGTAACCGTGTGGATGCACGTCCCATCAACATCATCAGCCTGTGCAGCGGAGCCGGAGGACTCGATCTTGGCGTCAGACTGGCGATCCCAACTGCTCGCGTCGTCTGCTGGGTCGAATGGGAAGCCTATGCCGCCGGCCTCCTGGCGGAACGCATGGCGCAAGGCGTTGTGGATGAAGCGCCTGTATGGTCGAATCTGCGAACCTTCGACGGCCGGCCGTGGTGTGGCCTTGTGGATGGAATCGTTGCGGGCTATCCGTGCCAACCATTCAGCGTCGCCGGAAAACGATCTGGCGCGGATGATCATCGACACCTGTGGCCTCACGTCCGACGAGTCTTTGAGGAATCTGGCGCGTGGTTTCTGTTCTGCGAGAACGTTGACGGCCACCTCTCTATGGGGTTCGGAGACGTCGAGGAAGAGCTACACGGACTGGGCTGTCGAGTTGTGCCGGCTGTGGTCAGCGCGTCGGACGTGGCGTTCCCGCATCGCCGCCGGCGGCTGTTCTTCCTGGCCTACCGCGCGAGCGGAGGACTCGGAATCCGCGGGGAATCACCCGATGGCGACGGACTCGCTGACCGGCGCGACGCGGCAGTGGACGACGCCGCACGGTATGGCGGGCATGGACGCGAACGGGAAGCAGGGAGCGGGCGGGGAGTTTGCGAGACAGGCGACGCGATGGACGACACCAAATGTCCCAAATCGCGGCCCGGAACAGAGGTCGAGCAAACAGAGCCGGGGCAGTGGAGGGGTGGACCTCCAGACGCAAACCATGAATTGGCCGACAGCGGGAG
>JADLAP010000204.1 GCA_020848195.1 Phycisphaeraceae bacterium | reverse complement strand
GGCGTGCCGCAACAAGGTCCCGGCGGCGCGGCGGCCGAAGGGCGGATGGCTTATGCCGCGATGATCTACAACGCCCGTAGCGAACACGATTCGCGTGCGTGTCCCCCGCATCAAGTGCGGTATTTAGGACCTGTCCAGAAATTAGTGTAACAACTTACGCAGCTCGTGATCGCGGAGCGACGGTGTAGTTCCAGTCTCCGTGGAACTTTGCGGGCTGGAGTTGGATCGTAGCAAATTCGTCATCGGCGACCTTGACGCCTTTGGGATAGTTGCGGCGGTCGAGAGCCGCGTGGACCTTGAGCCCTTCACGCGTGGTTGTGCGACCGATCAATTGCACGATGATTTCGAGTTCGTTGAGCGGTTGTCCGCGCCAGTTGCGGGTGATGTGGCAGAACAGTCGATGCTCGATCTTGTTCCACTTGCTGGTTCCCGGCGGGAAATGACAGACATGAACTTTCAAGCCCGTCTCGTCGGCGAACGCTTGCAAGGCGACTTTCCAGAGCTTGCAGCGTGCGCTGTTGCTGCCACCGCCGTCGGCGGTGACGAGCAGTTCTTCTGCGTCGGGGAACCGTTTGCATCCCATTTTGCGCCACCATCGCCGGATCGTTTGCACGGCGAACGCGGCGGTGTCGTGATGGACGCCAACGCTGACCCAGGCTTCGTTGTTCGTCAGGTCATACACGCCGTAGGGAATGGCCTTGCCCCGTTCGGGGTCTTGGAAGTCGTGGACGCGCACCTCCGGGGGATCGCCGGCCGGGCGCCATTCGCAGCCGCCATTGCGGAAATTCCCGACCAACTCCTTCTTCTTCGTGTCCACGGAAATCACCGGTTGGCCCCGTCGCTGCAACGCCTTGACGCGGCGGTTGATGTACTCGAACTGGGCATTGCGATCGGGATGGCCCGCTCCTTCCTGCGTCTTGCGGTTGGCTTGCAAGCTGTAGCCCAATTCATGGAGCAGGTCGGCCACCTTCTGCCGCCCAATGACAAAGCCTTGCCGTTGAAGTTCGTCCGCCAGTCGTCGCACGCTTCGACACGTCCACCGCAACGGCGACTGCGGATCGCCCCGCGACGTCGGCTCGACCAGCGCGTCCAGGGCCGCTTTCACACGCGGCTGAGTCGCGGTCAGCGACTTGCGTCCTGCGCCGGGGCGACGGATCCGGCCGGCGTCCTGCGGCGCGCCGCTGGCCTGCAGTTCCCGCAGGCCGACGTGGATCGCCCGTCGCGAAATCTTCGTCGCTCGCGCAACCGTCGAAACGCCTCCGTATCCCAAGACCTCGGCCTCTGCCGCCCCCCACAACCGCCGCTGACGCTCGTTCAGCAACTTACGGACACGAGCAAACCGACGACACACCGCAGCTTCCATGCCTTTATTTCGCATGGACAGCCCAGTAACCAATTCAAGTCAAACTTGTAACACTAATTCTTGGACAGTGCCTAACTCGACGCGCCCTCACTGGCCCGAGTCGATGGTGATCCAGTAGGCGATCAGCCCTGGCGGGAACCGCATTGCGTTCACTCGATCCGTTTCTCCGGCCGGGAAGTACGCGGCGAAGCAGCCTTCGTTACTGGCTGAGCAAGTTCTTCATTTCTCGAACCGCCGTCTGAAACCCGACCATGACCGCTCGGGCGACGATGCTATGGCCGATGTTCAATTCCTCCATCCGGGGAATTCTGGCGATCGGTTGGACGTTGCGATAGTTGAGGCCGTGCCCTGCGTGCAGGTGCAGACCAGCCTCGACGATCGCCCGGGCGGCTGCGTGCTGCTTGAGCAGCTCGGCCTGCTCGACGGCCGGCGTGGCAGCCAGGGCATAGGCCCCCGTGTGCAGTTCCACCGCCTGGGCGCCGACTGCCGTGGCGGCGTCGATCTGTTTCAAGTCGGGATCGAGAAACAGGCTCACGAAGATTCCGGCGTCTTGCAGGCGGCGGGTGGCCTGGCGGACTCGCGTCAGGTTGCCATCGGCGTCGAGGCCCCCTTCGGTGGTCACCTCCTCGCGCCGTTCGGGCACGAGCGTGGCCTGCGTCGGCCGCACGGAGCAGGCAATGTCAACGATGTCTTCGACGCACGCCAGCTCGAGGTTGAGCTTGACGGTGACGGTCTCGCGCAGCAGCCGCAGATCGCGTTCCTGAATGTGGCGGCGGTCCTCGCGCAGGTGGACCGTGATCCCGTCGGCTCCGCCGAGTTCGGCCAGGGCCGCGGCCCAGACGGGGTCCGGTTCATAGGTTTGCCGCGCCTGGCGAATCGTCGCCACGTGGTCGATGTTGACGCCCAATTGGACCATGCAAGCCATCCTGACGAGTCGCGAGTGCCGGAACGAAACCTCATTCCGCCAGCGGTAACGCCGGCGGAGCTCGATGTATCAATCTAGCTGGTCGCGCTGTCGTGGCCAGAGCGGACTGGTCGCGACAGCGAACAAACGTCAGTGGGAAAGCAGGCGGCCGTCACGAAAGTGCCATCGCGCGTCCGGCCGCCCGTCGCCGTCGCGGTCCTCTTCCAGCCAGATGGATC
>JADLAP010000366.1 GCA_020848195.1 Phycisphaeraceae bacterium | reverse complement strand
TTCATCAAGATGTAGTAATTTGCATGAATAAACCTTACGACAAAGAAGGAATTTTTGGAGAAATATTAAATCAATAGAAGCATGACAAACTCCATCAACATATTAGTTACCGGCATTGGAGGTGGCGGAGTTGGCGAACAAGTATTGAAAGCCCTAAAACTCTCCAAACATAGGTATACTATCATAGGAACAGACAGCTCTACACTTTGTAAAAATAAGAATGAAGTTGATTACTTTTACATATTACCTAGAGCAGAAGACAAATCGTATGTGGATTCAGTTTTAGAAATCACTAAAAAGCATCAAGTTAAAGTAGCAATACCTGGCTCAGAACCAGAACTTAAAACAATTAGCTCAAACAGATCTCGCTTAACTGAAAGCGGAACAACACCATTTGTTAATCGAACAAATGTTATAGATACTTGCCTTGACAAATTTAAAACCAATATATTTCTTCAAGACAATGGGTTCCTCTTTCCAAAAACACACCTCATAAGCAATCTGCAAGAACTTATAGATATCAATTTTTTTCCAGTCGTCCTAAAGCCTTCCACAGGAGGTGGCGGGTCAGTAAACACCATTATCGCACAAGATAAAAATGAATTAGAACGTTTTAGCCAATATTTGCTAAATATTTACCCTCACTTTATTGCACAGGAATATATTGGCACACCAGAACACGAGTATACCGTTAGCGTCCTAAGCGACCTGAAGGGAAATTTTATTAATTCCATTATTATCAAAAGAAATATTCTGACAGGATTGAGTAATCGAGTGAAGATAGAAAACAGAACTAACATAAAGTCTCTAGGCCCAATATTAGCAATCAGCAGCGGGATATCCCAAGGTGAAATAATTATGAATAAAGCCATCTCCGACACCTGCGAAAATATCGCTGCAAAAATAGGATCTGCAGGTGCTATAAATATTCAATGCCGCTTGCATAATAATCAAGTATTTGTTTTTGAAATTAATCCTAGATTCTCTGGCACAACATCAATAAGAGCGATGGCCGGCTATAACGAACCTGATGTATTGATAAGGAAGGAAATTTATAATGAGGAAATAGAATGCAGATTCGCCTACAAACTGGGGACTGCATTAAGAGGCCTCTCCGAAACATTTATAATCAACTAATCACCCTTCAAACAATACACATATATTGGCATGGAGAATAGTAAACGATATATATATTCCGACTTCACGTTTAACGAGTATACTACCCTACTGAAAGACGCAGCTCAATACTACTCATTCATCACGCATAATGATTTTTTAAAAAAAACAAATGAAGATCCATTTCTAATTTTGAGACACGATCTAGACATGTCCATATCAAATGCACTTCGCTTTGCAAAAATAGAAAACAACTTACAAATAAAATCAACGTATTTTATTCATTTACACAGCGAATATTATCACTTTTACGAAAAAGACACTTATAATGCCATTCATGGGATAAAAAACCTTGGACAGTCCCTTGCGCTACATTTTGACACGCACTTCTACAATATAAAT
>JADLAP010000203.1 GCA_020848195.1 Phycisphaeraceae bacterium | reverse complement strand
GTGGACGTGCAAGGCAATCCCGCGACGCGCGTCGACCGGATCTGGGTCGATCTCGCCGCGCCGACCGCTGCCTGGACCTCCCCCACCGCGGGCTGGGCCACCAGCAATCGCCCGCTCGCGCGCCTGTCGTACGCCGACGCCGCCCCCGGCAGCGGGGTCGATCCCGCGGAAGGGGTACAGATCCAACTCGACGGCGCAGACGTGACGGCTGAATCGCTGCGCGGCGAGGAATTCGCCACGCACCAAACACCCATCGGCAGCGAGTTGACCGAGGGTACGCATGTGTACTCCGCGACCATCCAGGACCGCGCCGGACGCAGCGTCACGGCCGTGCGCACGTTTGCGGTGGATTCGATTTCGCCGCTGGTGACGATTGCCTCACCCACAGACGGCAGCAGCGGCGCGGCGTACATCCTCGATTACCGCGTGCTCGCGTCGGACACGAATGGCGTTGTGCTGGTGTCCGCAACGATCAACGACCACGACGTGACTGCGCATTTCACCACGGAGCCGGACGGGTTCCTGTGGCATCCGGTGACCGGCGATCCGGTGTTCCTGCAGCTCGGCGAGAGCGTGTTTCGCGTGACGGTCGCGGATCCGGCGGGGAATGTCGCGGAACGGGAGGCTCGGTTCACGGTCACGGCCGGGCCCGGGGGCGACCCGCCGCCCGTGGTCGGACCGCAGTTTGTCCTGACCATCGAAGACGGCGACCATCAAGAGGGCGCGATCGGTCGATGCGTGGAAGGACCGCCCGTCGAAGGCTCCATGCAGGCGCAGCCCGGCCGTCCCTTGATCGTGCGCCTCGTGGACGCGAACGCCGGAAACACACCGGCAGGGGGCGTACCGCTTCTGTTCGAGCCGCTTGACCCGTCCGGATTTGTCATCGAAGCTCCCGGGTACTCCACCAATACGAACGCGGTCGGGCTGGCCGGAGTGCGGTGCATCCTCGGGCGCACGGCTGGGGAGCAGACGGTGCGCGTTTCGGTGCTCGGGGATGCCGCCGTCAGGCCGGTGACATTCACCGAGACCGGATTCCTGCCCGAGTTCACCGCCGAAATGCCCTACCGGGGCGAACCGAACATCCTGATCGGAAGCGGAGAGGCCTGGGTACGCGCCCGACTGACGCGCGCCTCGCTGTCCGGTGGAACGGTGCGGGTCGACGGAACCGTGCGCATCGAAGTGCTGGATGCCGTTGGTACGCCGCTTGGCGATGAACCGGCAGGCCTGTTTGTGAATCCCCGCAGCCGGCCGACGAATCCGTACGGCCTGGCCAGCTTCGACGTGATCCCGGACGAGGTACGGACCTGGGGGATCCGCGTGACGGCGCCAGACTTCCCCGAAGTGGGGGAACGCACGTTCACCGTACCGGCGGTGCCCGTAGCACCGAGGCCGATGGTTCTGCCGATGTTGTCCAGCACGCCGCTGGGACAGATCACGACCCACGACCACGAGATCGGCATCCACATCGACATGTCGCCGATGCGCATCATCGCTGAAGGGACGCGCGAGATCTTCCACGTGACCGTCGTCTCCGAGTTCGACGAGCAAGGCAACTCGATCTATGAGTTCGCCCCGGTGGACAAGTCGGTCTGGACGGAGCGCGGATACGACCATTCGCAACCGTACATTCCGGTGTTCGGAGTGTACGTGCGCCCGACCGCAGCGACGGTGGCGGTGCGACCCACGCCCGTCCTGGTGATCCTGAACTACTTGCTGTTGGATGCAGAGACCAGTGTGGTGCTGTACGGCGCGCAGCGCCACGAGCGACTCGCGGTGGGGGCGCCGGAGGTACGGCTTGTTCGCGAGGATCCGACGAACCCCGGGACGTATGTGCGACCTCAGTTCGTCACTGGTTACGACCCGCTTGATTTCCTGGAAACTGGCGCGACGCCTTCCCCCAGCGTGATCTGCAAGTACTACATCGAAGCCCGGTTACCTCGCGATGAGCCGGAGAACACTACCGGCGATCTCGTCGCTCGCGATCTCTGTGGCGAGGCGCCAGCAGAAATCCCCGGGCGACTTGCCCCGGCTTCCTCCCTGATGGCGGTTGTCATGAGTCGGGTTGCCACCAGATCGCGCTATGCACTCTACCGCACCTCGGGGGACTCGCCGATCGTGCCGATCGTCGCCAACACGGGTCTGGGAGAGTCCGCGCCCACGCTTCCTGCGGGCCCCGCCTACTTCCAAGTGCCGCGACGCGGACGGATCGACGGAATTGCGCGCGCGGAGGAAGAGACCAGGAAGCCCGAGGACTGCGCGGTTGGCGCGACATACGACTACGTCGGCGATCCAGACTCAGGTTTGTACTGGCATCCCAGAGTCCAACCGATTCCGAGCCTTGCCCTGCTGGAGGGTGACAGCTATTCGATCCAAAGGCGTATCCTGCCAACCGGCGTTTTCGACGCAGTTGAGTTCCGGTTGCGACGGGATCCATTTCAACTCCCGCCGGAGATCACTCTGTCGCCTGAAGTCCTGCGACCGACCGCGGAACACCAGACTATTTCGTTCCATGCGGTGAAGACAGGCGGGTTCGCGTACCTGCAGGCGAGGTTTGTGCCCGAACGCGACATGGAGTCCTTGTCCTTCAGCCGAAGTCTGGATCTGCATGTGTTCGCTCCGCTCCCCGCGGGGAAGTCGGTCACCGTAGCCGTTCGGATTGTCACCGACCAGGCCACACCAACTCCGCATGCAGCCGTAATCTCCGCTGCGGATGTGGCCGACGAACTGGCTCGGTTCTGGACCGTACCATCAACACACTGGCGGCCCTTTGGCATCCGGTTCAGCGTCAAATCGGTGGAGGAAATGTCGTACCCGGGCGACCTGGGAGCGCAAGTTGACTTCTCCGTCGGTTCAGGCGGTCACTACGAAGTGGATGACCTTTGGTCGGCCTTGCGACCCGACGGCTCGACATGGCGGGATGACGATGCCAGTCTGACGCTGTTCCTGGTTCATGCCATCCGGGACGACAAGGGGAAGGACTGGGGTGGGGTTGCGCCGGGTCGATTCGCCGGCTACTTCGTCGTACCGGAGAAGTCCCAGCCCTTCTTCACAGGGCAGTTGAACGCACACGAACTGGGACACAAGCTGGGCATCGACGGAGACTACGAGGAACCGGACCGCGGCGATGAGCTCATGTCGCATGGGGAGGGGATCGATGGACGGGGAGTCAGGCCAAAGATCTCCTTGCAGGACGGTTCTACCGCATCTGGCACCGCATCGAGGATCGCCAAGTGAAGTTCGCTCCACCGATCGACACGTCCTGGAGCAGACTGCCACTGGTCCTGGCGCTGCTCCTCGTTGCCAACCCGGCGCGCCCGCAATCGGAGGATCCGGAGCGACCGGTGGAGACGGTCATCCTCGAGTTCATTCGGGCCTATCCGACCGCGGACGACCTGTCGACCGCACACCTCTATCGGAGATGCGACCGAGATCCAGCCGGTGCCGTCCGTTGTTTCGCCCCGTTCGCACGGCACGCCGATCCCCTCATTCGTGATCTTGCGATCGAGGCACTCGCCCGCTACGACCGCTACACCTATCTGCCCGAGACAATTGCTGCGGGAGCACAAGGTTCGTTACGCGCTTTCAGCATTCTTCGAAACACCGACTGGAGCAGAGCGGCCGCCGGTCTGCGCACCCAGGCAAGAGTCGTGCTTTGCCGCCAAGTGGAGGAAACGGCCAACGAACAAGCCGCTTCTGCGCTTGGAGCGATCGGGCTGGAGGAGGACATTCCGGCACTCCAGACCGCGTTGGATCGTGTCTTGTCGCGCCGGATCACCCTTCCCCCACCGCGCGAAAACCTGCAGCGCCTGCTGGAGGCTTCGGGCACCGGAATACCCCCGTTCGAGCACTGGGAGTTGGATCTGCGACAAGCGATGGCCAGGCTGGGAGACACGGATCAACTGCGGTTCTTCCGCCACCGTCTGCTGGGAGGAGACCGCACTCGGGCCATAGATGCCTTGGATCGTTCGATCTACATCGCTCGGTCCGAACTCGCGGAAGCGGTTGGGACCTTCCTGTCAGATACGACGCCGTTGCCCGGGGGGGGGCACGGCATGGACACACCAGCGCGATGGGCGATCGATACGCTGGCGAAGACGTATCCGGAAATCGCGAAGTCCTGCCCCCGAAACAACCGTGCCCAATTTTGGCGGACCCAACTCGATAATCTGCGCGAGGACGCTGCTGCAGATGGCCCCACCCACGATCCACGCCCGGGGAACATCGATCGCGATCCGGCGCCCATCAACACGGCACCCGGCAACACCGGCCC
>JADLAP010000202.1 GCA_020848195.1 Phycisphaeraceae bacterium | reverse complement strand
CGGCTCATCGCATCCTGGGGCTGAAGGCGGTCCCAAGGGTTGGGCTGTTCGCCCATTAAAGCGGTACGCGAGCTGGGTTCAGACCGGCGTGAGCCAGGTCGGTCCCTATCTGCTGTGGGCGTAGCAAACTTGCGAGGAATCTTCCCTAGTACGAGAGGATTAGGAAGGACGGACCCCTGGTGTGCCAGTTGGGGCGCTAGCTCCACCGCTGGGTAGCTAAGTCCGGCAGGGATAACCGCTGAAAGCATCTAAGCGGGAAGCCCCCCTCTAGATAAGGTTTGCATGTGAGCTTGCTCACGAGAGACCCCCGGTAGACCACCGGGTTGATAGGCCGCAACTGCAAGGGTCGAGAGACCCTCAGGTAAGCGGTACTAACGGTCGATTGCTTGATCACATCGACCACGGACCCTCAACAAGTCCCGTCGATGTTCTGAAGGATGATTCCCATCATCCACCATCCAAGACCTTCAGGGTACATTCCATTCGATCTACCTAGTCCGGTCTTTCTTCCAGGCTTCCACCGCTTGTCCCGGCAGCGATTCACCTCGCTGCTCCGGGCAACCGAGGGTTAACGCCCCCGTTTGCCTTTGCCGGTGACCACAGCGGCGGGGAAACACCTGATCCCATCCCGAACTCAGCAGTTAAGCCCGCCGCGCCGATGATACTGCAACAGCGGGAAAGTAGGTCATTGCCGGTTTCATGGGCCTTGTCAGCCTAAAGCTGACCAGGCCCTTTTTATTTCCCGCAGCCAGCGTCTCAACTCTTACTTGATTCTCCCCGCGATGGACAGCGGCGAAGACGCCGCAGCTAGGACAAGCCCTTGCATTCACAGCCGCGGGATTTGCGGCGAAAACGCCGCGGCGAAAACCAATCGTCCTCTTTATAGCCGCGGCGTCTTCGCCGCGGTTCCCCGATATGATGGGGTTTTCCTTACGGAGAGCTTGTGTCATGGCCATCTGGACCACGCTTCGGCCGCATTTGCATCGGGTTGTTTGCCGGGGACGAGGCACGCAATATCCCGCGTGCGGCTACGTGCTGGACCGGGGCGATCACAGCATTGCCATTGATCCCGGCGCGGAGGTGACGCCGGCGGCGGTGGCGAAGCTGGGGTTGCCGCCGGTGAAGCATGTGCTGGTGACGCATGTGCAGCGTGAGCATGCGGCGGGCTGCGAAGCACTGGCGGCGGGGGGCGCGGCGATCCATGTTCCGGCCGGCGATGAGTACCTGATGGAAGGCGAGTTGGCGTACCGGGCGCTGATGACCCGGTGGGTGGCGCCCTGGGACTGGGAGATGCGGGGGAACTTCAAGGGTCATCTGGCGGGTGCGGCCAATGAGAGGCCGGTGCATCGCGCGGTGAAGCTCGATTCGTCGCTGACTCCCGCACCCGGAAGCTGTTGCGAGGGCATTCAGATTCTCGCCACGCCGGGCCACGGCAAACATGCCGTCACGCTCATCGCCACGCTCAACCACCAGCGCGTCGCCTTCTGCGGCGACCTGGTCTGCGACGACGGCAAGCTGTGGAACGGGTTCGACTGCGACTGGGACTATGGCCTGGAAACCGGGCAGAAAACGCTGCTGGCTTCCGCGCGATCGCTGATGGAGCAGCCGATGGATCTGCTGTGTCCCGCGCATGGCGAGATGATCGACCAGCCCCGCGAGGCGCTGGCCAACCTGATCCGTCGGCTCGAATCCGTGCTCCAGCACGGCGACCAGCAACCCGGCGTGCTGATGAATTTCCCGGACGAACCCAGCCCCGCGGCCGGCTTCCGTATGTTGCTTCCGGGGGTGCATCAATGGCGCATCGCAGGCAACTGTGCCGTGCTGCGTTCGCGCGACGGCAGCGCCATGCTGATCGACAACGGCCTGTGTCACTGGGTTGCGATTGAGGATCGCATGGCGCATCATCGCCAGACGATCGCCCGGATGAAGCAATCGCTGAACATCAGCCGGATCGAGATGATCTTTCCCACGCATTACCACGGTGATCACGTGGAGAACGTGCCCGATCTGGCGCTGACGGAAGGCTGCGAGGTGGTGACGGTCGACGCGGTGGCGGACGTGCTGGAGGAGCCGGAGCGGTTCAACCTGGCGTGCCCGCTGCCTTGGTACGACACGAAGTATCCCACGGTGCGGGTGGATCGTCGGATGGCGGACGGGCAGACGATGACCTGGCACGAGTATGAACTGACGTTCTTCCATCTCGGCGGGCAGACGTATAACCACGGCGGGATGAGCACGGTGGTGGACGGTCAGCGCGTGGCATTCGTGGGCGATTCGCTGACGCACCTGGGCACGGGCACAGCCAGCGTGCTGACGTACAACGACTGCGAGCCGGAGCAGCGAGGCTGGGTTTACGCGATCGACCGGATGCTGGCGCGGAAGCCGGACCTGCTGGTGTGCGGACACGGCATCGCGGTGCGGGATCCGATGCTCTTGCTGCAAAAGCAGCGGATGGCCTGGGACCGGCGTCTCGCGGAGTACAGGCAACTGAGCGCGCGAGAGGATTTGCGGTTGTTTTTCGATCCGTTCTGGGATGGCGTGCGATGAGGAAGCCCGCGACGCCCCCGGAATTGTCGCGGCATGACGGATGAAGAACATCGCGGCATGGCGGACATCAGCAGACGGCGGCGGGTTCGGGGAATATCCAGCGCGAGGTGGCGACGTGGTCGACGACCTGCTTGACCTTGTCGGCGTTCCATCGTTCGCTGTCGCGGGATTCGACGCGCTGCTGATTGAGCGTATCGGCGATGGCCTGGTGCGATCGTCCGTCGAAGCTTCCCTGCATGATTTGACGGATCACCTGTTGCTCGGCGGCGATGGGGACGATGTGCTGGCCGTCGTCCGCGAGTTTATAGCCGAAGGGGGCGTGGAATCGCATCTTCTGGCGTTCGAGGTCGAGATGGGACAAGGCGCGCATGGCGGCGAAGAAGATGCCGGCGGGGTCGGCTGCGGTATTGAGGTTGTCCCTGATGGAGAGCAGGTCCGCGCCGCCGTCGTGCAGACGCAGGGCCAGGCGCACGAGCGCGAAGGCGGAACGCGCCAGCACGGACAGTTCATCAACGATCAGCACGGCATGCTGGTCGATGGCGTCGCGTTGCGCCTGTTCGAGGCCTGGGCGATCCTCGTGGTCTTCGTCGTCGTGAATGGTTTCCAGCGTAAGACCGAGGTTCCGGGCGTGTTCCGCAAGGCGCAGTCGCTGCGCGGAACGCTGGTCGGCGGCCCCGTGCAGGTAGCCGATGGCCGGTCGGGTGGCGGTGGACTTGCTGCTCATGGCGACTCCTCTGTCTATATTGTCCCGCCTTAGCCGCGAAGGGCAACCCAAAATGAGCCTTCGGAGAAGGGATTGTCGTGCGGGAAGCGGGTAGGATGGACGCCGGCGTGAACACGATGGAACCCGATCAGCCGGATGAATGGGAAGTTGGAAGACGCCTTCGGCGGCTCCGGCTGGCGGTGGTGGCGTTGTTATTGGCGACGGGCATCGGCGGCGGCGCGGTGACAACTGTGCGCGATTTCGCTCTGTACTTTTCCGCTCAAGGCCCCAACACCGTGGGCGAAGCGGGCAAAGTCTACTTTGCGAAACAGGTGCAGCAGGGCCGCTGGCCGCTGGCGGGCGGCGATGCGCAGCCTTACTACCCGTCCGTGCATGGCATCCTGTTGCACGCGATGGTGGGCGAAACGGGACGATGGACGGGGGCTTCGGTGGCTGGGCTGTATCTGATCGGCCGAACGTTTTCCGTGGCGTTCACGCTGATCGGCCTTGCGGCGGCGGCGTGCGTGATGCGGTCGCTGAAGGTCGGCGCATGGGGCATGGGGTTCGCGCTGCTGATCTGGCTGGCTCCGCGCGTGGTGGTGCAGCATACGGTGTCGTACCGGCCGGACAACTGGGTATTTGCCGCGAGCATGGTGGCCTGCCTGCTGACGATGCGCCATAGGCAGAGCTGGCTGAGTCTGGCGGCGATGATGCTCCTGCCGGCGGCGGCGTTCCATTTCAAGGCCTCCGGCGCGGCGATCCTGATCGCTCAAACGGCGGCGCTGCTGGCGATCCGTCAGCGTCGCGCGGCGGCGATCGTCGGCATCGGCGGCGCGGCATCGCTCGGCGTCAGCCTGATCGCCATCAACCTGGCCTGCGGCGGTCTGTACTTCCACGCCATGCGACAGGGCCTGAGTAACCCGGCCTCCATCGGCACGCTACTCCAGAGCATCAGCTTTCCCCCGCTGTGGCTGCCGCTGATCGCGCCGGTGTTTCTGCTGGGGACACTGAAGTCGAAGGAAACAGAGACAACGCATCGGCTGGCCGTGGTCGCGGCGTTCTGGCTGGTCCACCTGCTGGCCAGCGCCGTCATGGCCTGCCGGCTGGGATCCAACGGCTACTACTTCCTTGAAGCGTTTACCTACGGCATCGTGATCGCCGTCGCGGCGCTGTCGCGGCATGTGCGGGAACGCCGGCAAAACTGGCTGAATCCCGCGCTGGCGTGCCTGCTGGCGCTGTACGGTCTCCAGGCTGTGCCCGGCACGCTGCGCATGGCGGTGGATCATCCGATCGACAGCGCGTTGTACGACACGAAACGATTCGCCGCCGGCCGCGCCGCGCTGGCGGAGCGGGTGAACCGGCAACGACTGGCGTGCTTCAGCGATGATCCGGGACTGAATGTGATGCTCGATGAGCCGTGCATCATCGACCCGATGGTGCTGTCGCATCTGATCCAGGGCGGGGCGTTGCCGATGGACGATTTCGTCGATCCGGTGCGGAAGCAGGCGTACGACCTGATCGTGCTGACGCAAAGGCAGTGGAATTACCGCGACCTTTCGCATTTGCCCCGCAGCTTCGCGGAGGCGGTGAATGAGAACTATGTGCCGGTCAGCAGCGGGACGGCGTATCTGGTGCTGGTCCCCAGGCGGCCGGGAAATTAACGGGAAACATCGAGCGAAACCGGCGAATCGCGGAAGACGGACCAGGACAGATCGCCGTTTGCCGCCACCTGCGCCTGCGAGAGGCCCTGCGTGGCGGTGATGAGACGGTGAATGTCATGCTGCCGGATGAGCGAAGCCCAGCGGTCGCGTCGCAGCCTCGCCTTGCCGCTGGATTGCAGGACGATGGAAGGCGACACGGCGGCGAGGTAGCGCGGCGAAGCCTCGACGAAGCTGCCGTGGTGGGGCAGGTCGCAGATATCCGCCTTCAGGTTCGCGCCTCGGGCGAGCAGTTGCGTAATGGCGACCTGCTGAATGTCCCCGCCGAGGATCAGCCTTCGCCCCGCGACGTCGAACCGCAGCACGAGCGATTCATCATTGTTCCGCGGCGTGGACCAGTGCTCCGGCGAGGGCGGCCAGAGCGCGGTGATCGTCGCGTGCCCCGGCGACAGACTCCAGCCTTCGGTGGCCAGACGGATCGGCACGCCGCGCGATTCGATGCCCTGGATCAGGAACGCCGTGGCTCCGCGAGGTTCGCACCGGGCGTCGGCGAGCAGTTGCGGCGTGGTCAGCACCTGACCGACCGCCATGCCATCGATCACGTCCAGCGTGCCGCAGTAGTGGTCCATATCGGCATGGGAAAGCGCGAGCATGTCGAGCTTCGCCACGCCCATGGAACGTAGCGCCGGCAGGATGCTGCGCAGGCCGACGTCGAGGTATTCCTGCGAGCCGCAGTCGAAGAGCATCGTCCACGGGTGACGCCAAAGCGGATGTTCGTCGTAGATGCGCACGAGGAAACAGGAGCCATTGCCCACGGCGATGGCGCTGACGCGCAGACGCACGGAAGTAGGAGTTCCCACGGCGTCGGCTATCGCTTGATTCGTTTCCAGCATCGCGGGGGTCCGCACCTGGATGACCAGCCAGAGCGAACAGCCGATCACCGCGGCGGACAGAGCCAGCTTACGCCCGGCAAATCGGCCCGCCAGCCAGGCCACGACCACCAGCAGCACCGCGACCGTCCACGCCAGGGACGGGCTGGTCGTCAGCCGCCACGACGCGCCGGGCCATCGCGCGCCTTCCTGCACCAGCGACAGCAGCACCTCGGCTGTCCACCGCAACGGCCCGGCCAGCAGCAATCCGCCGCTGGGCAGCGCCAATCCCAACGCCATCTTCAGATACCCCAGCCCGAGCATCGCCGTCACCGCCGGCAACGACAGGATCGTCATCAGCACGTTCAGCGGCGTAATGAGCTGAAAGTGATACGCCACCACGGGCAGCGCCACGAAAAACGCCACCAGATTCGCAGCCAGGAAATCCGCGATCACCCGCATCCCCGCCGCCGTCAGCGAGCCATGCTCCACGAGCGGATCAGGCCAGATCCACTGCCCCAGCGGCCGCGTGAACATCAGCAACGCCGCCACCACGCCGAAGCTCAGTTGCAGCCCCGCGTTGCCCAAATCACCCGGTCGCCACGCCAGCACCAGCGCCAACGCGATCATCAGCACTTTCAGCGACGACACTCGCCGGCCCGTGATCCAACCCAGACACAACATCCCCGCCAGAATTCCCGATCGCACGATCGGCACCTGCACCGGCAGGACAAGCAGGTACGTCGCCAGCACCGTCAGCACGATCATCGCCGCCTTCGCCGGATGCAGCGACGTCAACCGCACCAACGACCACGTCAGCCACATCAGAATCCCCAGATGCGCGCCGCTGATCGAGAGCAGATGCGTCAAGCCCACCTCACGGAACGACTGATCCACCTGCGACGTCATGCCCTCCCACCGGCCCAGCAGCATCGTCTCCAGCAACCCGCGCTGCGGTCCCGGTGCAATGCCCTGCCGCAACGAACCCAGCGCCACGTCCATCACCTGCCGTCTCAGCGATGACCACCAACCCAGCGGCGGGGCAAGGCCAAGCCTCGTCACATTCCCCACGTTCGGCAGCGTCAGCCGGCCCCACACGCCCTGCTCCGCCAGCATCGCTTTGTAATCCCGCTCGCCCGGATTCAGCGGTCCATCAATGGCGCTGAGCCAGCCTGTCACGCCAATGAGCTGCCCGTCGCCCAATCGCGTGTCCACCTGCTCGATCTTCACCAGCAGATCGCCCGATGCTGACACCCATTGCCCGTTCCGCCACACCCGCCTGCAATGCAACTGAAACAGCGTCCCCGGCGGCTGGAATGCGAACTTGCCCATCGCCCCGCGCTGCGTCGGACTGAGCATCACAGGCCCGACCACTTCGCCTTCCACCTGCGCCAGTTGTGATTCGTCCGTCACCACCTGTCGGATATCGTCCACCGGCGCGTAACGCAGATGCGCCGCGGACCAGGCGGCGCCGATGCTGACCACGCCGACGACTACCGCCAGCCATCGCCACGCATTTCGCCTCGTGAGCGCCAACGCTGCCGCCAGCGCCACGCCGCCGAGGGTGATCCATATCCAGATGGAACCGAACGACTGCCCCAGTCCGATGCCCGCCGCCCATGCCAGACTCAGCCAGATGACCGGCGATTTCGCGTCCTCGCCTCCGACCTCCCCGGAAGCCCCGGAACCCCCGGAGCCTGTCGCCCATGCGCCATCCTGCCCTGCATGCCGGATCATGGATGTTCATGATACCCCGACGCGCAGCGGGAAATGCCGGACTCGCAGAATCCGGCTCGGATTCGTGTGTTGCTCTGTCATTCAGAGCCGGACTCTGCGAGTCCGGCATTCTCGCGTCAGATGCTCTCGCCGAACAGTTCCGGCGCGGGACGCGGGATCACGAGCTTGGCGACCAGCAGGCCCTTGGCCTTGACGACTTCCGCCGCGGCTTCCACGGCCGCCTTGCAGTCGGCGACCGAGCCGGCCATGCAGACCAGACCCTTGCCGCCCATCGCCATCGCCACGTGCAGGCGGAAGACTGTCACGTTCGCGGCTTTCGCGGCTGCGTCCGCGGCTTCGAGCGCGCTGGCGGCGGAGAAGGTTTCCACCACGCCCAGCGACGGGTTCGTCCCCATGTTCGTCACCTGCACCATCTGTCCCAACGCGGCAAAGACCTGCGCGTGCACATTGGGGATCAGCATGTGATCAATCACGCCATCCGGGGCCGCGTCCAGTCCCGCCTGCACGGACGCCTTGACCGCGCCGACCTGGCCGCCCACGATGGCGATGTACTTGCCCGAGCAGATCGTTCGGCCCAGATACAGCCGCACGTCCGCCGCCTTGAGCATCGCGTCCTGAACCTGAAATCCGATTGCGATTGATGTCAGCTCGATCATGCCCACTGCGTCTGCCATGGCTGGGACTCTTTCCTGGGGGCAATGCCCAATGACCAAATCCGAATGACGAATGACGATTTCCACACCTGTCCAGCACCGTACCCCATGTTTTCATTTGGCATTCGGATTTGGACATTCGGGTTTTTGCCTGAACGGTTATGCTTCAATCACCACCACATCGGTCACCTGCGTGACTTTGCCGGCGATGCTGGCGTGAATGACGGCGCCCAGGGCCTTGGGGGCGGGCTGGGCGATGACGGCGCCGGCTTTGACCGTGTCGCCGACTTTCACGGTCGCCACGGCCGGCGCGCCGACGTGCTGTTTCAGCGGCAGCGTCACTTTCTTCGCCGCCACGGTTTCCTTGATGTAGGGGCCGACGTTGCGGAACTGCGACAATCCCAGCTTCCGCACGAGCCGGGCGATCGGCACGCGGCGGTTGCCCAGATGCAACTCCGCGCGGTTCGGGTCGGCCTGCACGTCCCACTTCTTGCCTTCCGCCGCCAGTTGCCGCTTGTTCGTCGTGCAGACGTTCTTCGGGTCCAGGTCTTCCGGACACGCCATCATCGTGCACAGGTTGCATTCGCAGCAGAACTGCGTGCCGATGGTCGTCGATTCGCCGGCCATGTTGAAGCCCAGCGACCGCATCGCCTTGTGCGGCTCAATCGGATGGCCCAGCAGATACCGCGGGCAGTAGAACGTGCAGAACCCGCACTGATCGCAACAGCTTGCACCGATGGTCTTGATCGCCTTCCACGGCTGGGTGTAGCGGTGGACCAGCGGATGATCGCGCGGCAGCACGATCAGGCCGCCGGTGGTCTTGGTGATCGGCTCCGTGAACTTCTCGGAGAAGCGTCCCATCATCGCGCCGCCAACGAGCAGTACGGGATCGGGAACCGCCGCCCCGCCAGCCAGCTCGATCGCCTGCGCGAACGTCACGCCCAGCGGCACGCCGACCGTCACCGGATTCTTCACCGCGCCGGCAATGGTCAGATACTTCGTCGTCACCGGTTTGCGCCTTGCGGCGTTCAACGCCGTTTCGACATTCATCACCACCGCGCCGACGGAGAGCGGAATTTTCCCCGGCTGAATGATCTTGCCCGTCACGTCATAGACCAAAATGAACTCGTCCCCGGCTGGATAGCTGTCCGACAGTTCCTTGATGGCCATGTTCGGATGCAGCTTGGGCTTGAGTTGGTCGATGACGTCGTGGTATTTGCCCTTGATGCCGACGACGGACTTGGCGGCACCGACGAGTTGCCGGCCCATCTCCAGGCCAGCCAGTACCTCGTCGCCGAAGTGCTTGAGCAGTTCCTTGTCCTTGTGGAGCAAGGGTTCGCACTCGGCGGCATTGAGAATGATCACCTCGGCCTTGGCGGCGAGCTTGACGTGGGTGGGAAACCCCGCGCCGCCGGCGCCGACCACGCCGCAGGATTGGATGACGTCAATGGACATACGCGTATCTCCAGGC
This sequence comes from Phycisphaeraceae bacterium, assembly GCA_020848195.1. GTDB lineage: Bacteria > Planctomycetota > Phycisphaerae > Phycisphaerales > Phycisphaeraceae > JADLAP01. Next base: position 12,198 of record JADLAP010000202.1, on the reverse strand, counting down.
CGGCCCGTGAAGGAAGCGAACCATGATAACGGAAAGTGCGAGCATTCGTGTGTCCAAATGAACCTGATGCCATAACGAGCCGGGGCGATCGCGTATGGCTCTGATCCCCTTTCCCGGAAGGGAGAAGGAGCCCTGGCCACATGCGATCGCCAGGCTCCGTCAAAGAGGGATTGACTTTGCGGCGTCGCCTATGTAACCTGTATACACAGGTAGAACACATCCATGACTGACATGCTCGATGATCTGCGATTGTCTCCTTCCAGCGATCTGCCCTTGCATAAGCAGGTGGAAGCCGCGATTGAAGCGGTCATTCGGGATGGGAAATGGTCTGAAGAGCAGGCCATTCCCAGTCCGATGAAGATCGCTTCGCATCTGAGCATCAGCTATCTGACGATCCGCAGGTCCATCAACCGGCTGATCGAGCGTCAGGTGCTTACCGCCAAGCCGGGGTTGGGGACTTTCGTCGCGCCTGGCAGCGGCCATCGCCGCATCGCCTGGGTCTGTGGCATGGACCTCTACCATGGAGCGATCAGCTCGGCTTATACGCAGCATTTGAGCACCACGCGGGAACTCGTCGCGCCTCTGGGTTGGCGGCTGGAACCCGTGTGGTTGAGCAACGAGCGGCCTGAAGACACGCATGCTTTTCTCAACTCCGGCCGCGCTGAAGGCTATGCCGGCTTCATCTTCACCGGCCTCCAACTCGACCACCCCATGCTCGAACACGTCAAACGCAACGGCTTGCCGTTCGTGAACATCACCCATCTGCCGCTGGGGCCTTACTCGGTCTATGTCCGTCAGCGTCAGGGGTATGACCTGACGTTCGAGATTCTGCGTCAGCGAAATTGCCGGAATGTGGCTGTGATGGTGCAGGAGTTATTCGCCCAGGAGGTCCGCGACGCCGCCGACGCCGCCCGGATGCCCATTGAACTCATGGACTGGGGCAACATCGCGTACGCCGGCGAGTGTGAAAAGAGCGGCTACGTGCTGACGCGCCGGTATCTGGAAACGCACGACCTGCCGGACGCTCTGGTTTTCCTGGACGACATCTTCGCGCGTGGAGCCACGCGGGCTTTGCTTGAAATGCACGACACCGCCACGCTGTCCCAAACGGAAGTCGTCATCATGGGCAATCCCAAAGCCATCGTTCCCATGGGCTTGCGGACGACATTGATCGGCGTGCCGCTGGAGGAAATGGATCAGGCGGCGGTACGTATTCTGCGAAATCGGCTGGAGGACAAATACGATCAGCCCGATGAGCAATATGTGTTGTACCGCATCTATGAAAACCACGACGACACGCGTCCGCCGCGAGTAGCGGACACCAAGCCGCGCCTGTCGCGCGACGGGGATCGCCCGCGCAAACGCGCCCGCCGAACCGTTATCGGAGCCAGATCGATCACCTCAGGCGCTAAAGCCTGATCAAGGTATGAGGTAAAACATTTTCGTACAAGTGCAGTGGACGTTCATTCGTCAACCGAAACATGTCAGCCCTTGTGAACGAATGGAGAACTCTATGAAACGTCGACACGGATTTACGCTTATCGAGCTTCTCGTCGTAATTTCCATCATTGCGTTGCTCATTTCCATTTTGCTGCCCGCCCTGAGCAAAGCGGTCAATGCCGCGCGGGTGACGGCCTGTGCGAACAACAACCGGCAGCTCAGTGTGATGTTCGCGGTCTACCAGAATGCGAACAAGGAATTTTTCCCGTGGTATTACCCGCCGGGCAACTCCTGGGTGTTCTGGCATAGCCTGCTTGCCACCGCCAACGGCATGACGCCGTATGCGAGCAAGAACGGCTCCTTGGGATGGATGAACTGGCAATCTCCGTTCTGGTGTCCTTCGGTACAGACGAAAGATTGGTTTAATAGCGGGACTTCATCGGGGGCCGATCTGGCCCGCTGGTTCATCAGTTATTCATACCCCCTTTACCAGAATGGAACTGTGATCGCTCTGGGTGGCGATCCGGCGGCAAGTGTACGCCCGAGGCGGTTGAATGAGGTCAAAACGCCTTCGCGCGTGATGAACCTCTGCGAGGCCGGCACGGGAGTTTTCAATACGGCTGCGCATACGGGGAACGGCGTTGACGGCGATTCCAGTTTTACGATACGTGGCGGTGCCGTCGACGGCATTGGCCGGCATCCGGGCCAGGATAAGGGAGCCAACTTCCTGTTCGTCGATGGCCACGCGACCTATTTCGCCGACGGCGAAGCGCTCTACACACAGTACGCATCGGGGCTGACCGGCACGATGCAGTATCCGTTCAATGTGGACCTGACGGAGTAAGTTTCCAGACCGGTGAAGTTGCGCGACGCTGGACGACAGCTTCGCACGGCACCACGCGGCTCTGCTTGAACAGTACGATACCGACACGCCATCCAGGATGGAGATTCTCATCATGGGTAATCCCAAAACCAACGTTCTCACGGGCTTGCGCACGAAGCAGCAGGGCGTTTCCCTGATGGATAAGCACCGTATTCGGGTTGCTTCAAGCTCCAACGCCTTTACCCTCATTGAGCTTCTCGTCGTGATTTCCATCATTGCGCTTCTGATCTCCCTGCTGCTGCCGGCCTTGTCCGCAGCCAAGGAGGCCGGCCGGCGGACGCAGTGCCAGAGCACCCTGCGCCAGATCGGTCTGGCGGCGGTGATGTACACCCAGGACAACAAGGGCTGGCTCTACTGGGGATGCGGCAATTCCCAGGCCACCTCCGGAGCCGGCGCACCTCCTTACATCTTCTGGTTTGCCGACACCGGCGCGCTGTCACGCTACGTCAACGTCAGCAAAGCCTCCACCATGCTGCAATTCGGCTGTCCGACGAACATCGAAAACATCGCCACCGATTATTCCTATTCCAGCAGCATCATTCCGCCTTACATTTCCGTGCCCAATCACTTTGTTCCCCGGCGGTTGGATGACATCACCAAGCTGGCCCAGCGCATGCTGCATGGCGAAACCATCAACAGCCATGAAACCTGGGCTACGACTGCCTACGGTTATGCCGCGTATTTCGGTTGGGATTGCGCTGCCACGCCGACCATGGGTCGTCATCACAACGACGGCATGAATACGCTTTGGGTTGATAGCCATGTCACGCTTACCCCGGCGAAAGATTGGATCGGCTTGACAGCGGCGCAAACCGGCGGATGGGACTGGCTCCGTCGCGGATGGATGGACCCGGAGCTTGACGCCAACCTCAAGTAACTCCACCCTCCGCTATCACGCACCCGCCATCGCCAATATCACACCCGGCAGGGATCCCGCTTGTTCCATACAGGCCTCGGGGATACATCAACCACATTGGGAGATAAGCTCGTGAAGCATGAATTCAGGTCGTTGTGTGCCGGCATCGCGCTGGGGGCAGCCATGATGGGTTTCGTTGCCGCGGCCAGGGGCGAGTCGGATGTGACGCTGGTCAAAGACGGCAAGCCGGCGTCGACGATCGTGGTCGCGGCGCAGGCGACGCGATCGGCCCGCATGGCGGCGGCGGAAGTGCAGTGGCACATCCAGAAGGTCACCGGGGCGACGATTCCCATCGTGGCCGACGACGCGGCGGTGGAAGGCCCGCGCATCCTGGTCGGCGCTACGCGTGCGATGAAGCTGTCCAGCGCCGACTTTCAGCCGCAGGAATATCAGGTCCGCGTGTCGAACGACATGGTGGTGCTGATGGGCCGGGACAAGGATGATCGCCGCGAGTTCGACTACCAGAACGTGGCGACATTCCCGGAGGTGTTCGACGAGCAGGGCAGCTTGTACGCGGCGTATGACTTTCTGGAACGCTGCTGCGACGTGCGGTGGTATCTGCCGACCGATCTGGGCGTGACGTATACGAGCAGGCTGACGCTTACGGTGAAGGCGTGCGATGTCCGTCGCGCCCCAGCCATGAAGAACCGCTGGCAGGATGTGGTGTATGCCATCCCGGCCGACCTCCGCGGCGACACGATCAAAAGCCAGAACACAGGCCCGGCCCTGTCGCGACGCGAGCAGGTGATCTGGCTGTCCCGCAACCGCGTCGGCGGCGAGGCCTACAAAGCCAACCACTCGTTTTATGGCTACTACGACCGGTTTCTCAAGGATCATCCGGACTGGTTCGCCCAGGGCTACCAGGGCAAGCCGCCGCAGTTGTGCTACGCGCATCCCGATCTGATCGCCCAGGTGGTGCAGGACGCCAGGGACTATTTCGACGGCAAAGGCGTCAAACCCCAGGCTGTGGCTGCGGGCGATTATTTCGCGCTGGTCCCCATGGACAACGGCCAATGGTGCAAGTGCGATCGCTGCAAAGCCCTGTGGCTGGAAAAGCCCAAACGCGGCGAAGGGCAGTTCTCCAACGACAGCGCCAGCGACTATGTGTTCGGCTTCATCAACAAGGTCGCGCGCGAGGTGCACAAGACCCATCCCGACAAGTATCTTGCCACCCTGGCCTACGCAACCTACGCCTATCCGCCGGCGCGCGAGCCGCTGGAACCCAACGTCTCCATTCAATTGTGCCTGCATACCCGCAACGTCTACAACCCGTCATTGCTGGAGAACGATCATCGGATGGTCGAAGTCTGGCGGGCCGAATCCCGCGATCGCAGGCTGTTTCTCTGGACGTATTACTGCTTCCCCGCGCTCAGTGCGGTTTGGACGCAATACCGCTGCTTCCCCGGCTTCGTCGCGCACAGCCTGGTGAAGGAACTGAATCTCTACAACCGCAACGGCATCCGGGGCCTGTTCTTCGAGCCGTCCTATCTGGGTGAAAGCAAACGCAGCATCCTGCTGGACCAGTTGGAGACGCATCTGACGTGGAAGATGGCGGACGAACCGACGCAGGACGGGCAGAAGCTCATCGACGAGTTTTTCAGCCGGTACTACGGCTCCGCGGGCGAGGCGATGAAACAGGTGTATGTCACCATCGAAACGATCTACAGCGATCCGGCGAATTACCCCAGTCCCACCCATCAGACGGAAGAGCTTGCGTGGGGCAAACTGGGCACGGAAGAGCGGATGGCGGGCATCGGGAAGCTGATGGAGGCCGCCCGCGCCGCGGCAGTGACGGATCTGGAAAAGCAGCGGGTGGGCTTGTTCGACAAGGGCATCTGGCAATACATGCAGGCCGGCCGGGCGATGTATCTCGAACGCAACAGCAAGAAGCAATCGACCATGCGATCGCTCCGCGTGCCGCGCATCAGCGATGCCGGGGGCAATCCGATCCAGGCGAACTGGTCCCAGGCGGTGAACATGGGCACATGGCTGACGAACCACGGCGAATCCACGCCTCGCCAGGTCGCGGCCCGCATGGCCCACGACGGCCGGAGCCTGTACGTTCAACTCTGTGAGCAGCTCGACACCGGCAAACTCGTCGTCAACGGCAACACGGTCTGGGGCGAAGATGAATGGGAACTTTTCGTCGCCCGCCGGCGGAGCCAGCCTTACCGTGTGATGGGCGTCAACAGCAACGGCATCCACATCGACGTGGCCTTCGGCGAATCGCCCGACAAAAAATGGGACAGCGGCGTCACCGTTGTGTCAGACAAAGCTGCGCCCGACGGCTGGACGACCTCCATCGCGATGCCGCTGGCCAAGCTGTTGCCCGAAGGCGTGAGGCCCGGCCAGACGATCTATCTCAACATCTACCGTCTCACGCGCAATACCGACATGCTGGCGTGGGTTCCCAGCTTCGGCGGACTCCACGATCCCAGCCGGTTCGGCGAAGTCGTGCTGGACAATTGACACACGTCCGGCGTCCGGCAGGCGCGAGAGGCGGCATTTACTGGATTTTCCGGGGAATTATGATCCTTTCATGAAGAACAACGAAACGCTGGAGTTCTTTGTTTCACCGCTTGGTTGCGACGCATGGTCCGGTCGTCTGGCCGAAGCCAATCGACGGGGCACGGACGGGCCGCTGGCGACGGTCGAAGCCGCGAGAAACGCGGCCCGGCTGGCGCGGAAGGCCAAGGGTTTCCGCCGACCCGTGCGCATCACCCTGCGCCATGGCGTCCATTTCCAATCCTCGCCGCTGTTGCTGGGGTTCGAGGACTCCGGCATCGCGCGTCGCGGAACCATCACACGTTCGCACGATGATCCGGCCTGTCCGCTGACCCTCTCCGCCTACCCGGGTGAAACGCCGGTGCTCAGCGGAGGCCGGCGGATCGAGGGATTGCGCGAAACCACCGTGCATGGCGTCAAAGCCTGGGTCGCCTCGCTGCCTGACGTCCAGCGCGGCACGTGGAACTTCCGGCAACTCTGGGTCAACGGTCAGCGACGCTTCCCGCCCCGCCTGCCGCGAGAGGGCCATTACCGCATGGCGGGTTACGTCGGGACATTCACGAAAGACGACCATTTCCACGATCGCGGCAAGGACCGCTTCATCTTCGCTCCGGACCATTTGTCCAGCCGGTGGCGCAACCTGACCGATGTGGACATTTCCTATCCCAACTTCTGGCTCGACCAGCATGTGGGCATCAAGCAGATCGATGACCGCAAACGTCTGGCGATTCTGCAGCATCCCACGCACACCCGCCTGCTCGATGACTCGTGGCGGCCTCCCGCGACTTACAGGTCCCGCCTTGGCGTCTACAGCGTGGAAAACGTGTTCGAGGCCCTCGATCAGCCGGGGCTGTGGTATCTCGACCGTCCGGAGGGTTTGCTCTATTACCTGCCGATGCCCGGCGAGGAAATCGACACGGTCGAGGTGATCGCGCCCTGTCTGGAGCATGTGGTTCGCATCGAAGGCGAGTCCTTCGAGGATGTGCCGGCGAACGAACGTGCGGACGACGGCATGGTCAACGCCAACTGCGTGGATCGGCATCCGGGCAGGGCGGCGTTGGAAATCCGCTTCGAGGGCATCACCTTTTCACACACGCAATGGTCGCGTCATCCGGGCCACGCCGAGTCCGGCATCCAGGCCGCCTGCGATGTCACAGGCGCGGTGGTCCTCCGCAACGCGCACACCATCGCCTTTCACCGGTGCAACATCACCCATGTCGGCGGCTACGCGCTGGAATGCGCAGGCGCGACGAGGGATGTGGAACTGCATCATTGCGACATCCGCGACACCGGGGCCGGCGGCGTCAAGGTCTGGCATCGCTGCAGCCGGACCACCATCAGCGATTGCCATATCCATGATGGAGGCCACGTCTACGCGGGCGGCGTGGGCATTCTCGTCGGACGGTCGTCGGGCAACATGATCCTTCACAATGCCGTGCATGACTTCGGCTACAGCGGCATGCAGATCGGCTGGGACTGGACCGACGATCAGGGCGACGCCTACGGCAACGTGATCGAATACAACCACGTTTACAACATCGGCAAGGATGAATTGTCCGACATCGGAGGCATCTACACCCTCGGCGTAGCGCCGGGAACCCGCATCCGCCACAACGTGGTGCATGACGTCCGTTCACGCTCGGGAAAGGCGTGGGGCATCTACCTTGACGCCGGCAGCAGCTACATGCTGATCGAAAACAACCTGATCTATCGTGCCGGTGAAGGCGCATTGATGATGAACCAGAACCGGGGTCATGTCATCCGCAACAACATTTTCGCCTTTGGCGGGCAATACCAGATTGGCCGCAATGTGCTGGTTGCCTTTGCGACCTGCGAGTTTGAGCGCAACATCGTGCTGTCGGACGCCAGTCCGTTCTGGGTGGGGAACTGGAGCGCGAACCGGGCTGATCTTCATCACAACCTGTACTTTGCGCGTCGGATCAGGTCGGCGGGCTTCGGCGGCGCGCGAAATCAGCGGGGCGGCATGACGCTTGGACAATGGCAGAAGCGCGGCTTGGACGCTGGGAGCCTGGTGGCCGATCCGAAGTTTGTCGATGCGGAAAACGGCGATTTCCGGTTCCAAAGGAATTCGCCCGCAAAGGCGATCGGTTTTGTGCCGTTCGACCTTGGCGCGGTCGGGCCGCGCGACTGACCGAGAGGCGACGGCCCTCGGTCGAAGCATCACCGCTTGACGCCGTTGAACTCGTGCACGGCGTCGATCATGGCGACGATGTTGGCCACCGGTGTGCGGGCCTGGACGTTGTGGATGGCGTCGAACACGAAGCCGCCGTTCTTGTTGAAGACCTGGCAGCGGTGGAGCACCTGCTGACGGACTTCCTCCGGCGTGCCGAAGGGCAGGACTTTCTGCGTATCCACGCCGCCGCCCCAGAAGACGATGCGGTCGCCGTAGGTCTTTTTGATGTGTTCCGCTTCCATGCCTGTGGCGGAGCATTGGACGGGGTTGAGGATATCGAAGCCGGACTCGATGAAGTCGTTGATGAACACCTCCACCGCGCCGCAGGAGTGTTTCATGGTCTTCCACTGGGTGTGGCTGTGAATCCAGTTGTTGATGCGCTGGTAGTAGGGCTTCCACAGTTCGCGGAAGGTGGCTGCGGAGCAGAACTGGGAGGTCTGGGTTCCGAAGTCGGTGCCGCAGATGAAGGCCACGTCGATGCTTTCGCCGATGGCGTCGTGCAGGGTGCGGAGGTTTTCCAGGGCGATGTCGGTCTGTTTACCGAAGACCTGGTGGACGTAATCCTGCCGCATGGAGAGGGAGACGTACCACTCGGTGATGTCGCGGATGCCTCTGGGATGTTTGAGGAAGGTAGCGGGGACGAGGGCGATGTCGCCGAGGCCGGCGCCGGGGATGCCCATGACGCGGGCGCGGGCGTTGCCCTGGACCTGCTGCAGCGCCTGGAGGATGCGGCTGAGGTCCTGGGGCGAGAGCAGGCCGAACTCTTCGAGATTGTCGGCGGGATCGAGGTTGTCTTCGTCGATGGGTTCCTGTCGAACGATGGCGTCGAAGAAGTAGCCGTCGTAGGGCATATGTCCGGAGGCGGGGGCGGTGGCGTCGCCCTGGGGGTGGATGTAGATGTCGCCGGTGGCGGGGTCGGTGTTGGTGACGAAGTCCGTGCTGACGAGGACTTCCTGGCCCCACGGAGTTCGCCAGTGTTTCCACTGTTCATTGGCGAAGCCGAAGATGGTTTTGTTGCCGTGGACGCCGTCGACATCGACGCCGAGGGCGCGGAGGAGGTCATCCTCGATCAGGCCGAGCATCTGGTAGGGTTCGTGGACCTTGACAGGCCGCTTTTCCAGGCCGAAGTGATCGCGGAGCGCCGCGACGCAACTGCAATGCATGCCGGTGACGGCCGTGCTGCCGAAGTCCATCGGCACGCGGGCGGGCTGCCGGTGATTCAAGGCGTCGCGGACCACGGTTCGACTCGAAACGGTGTGCGGCATGATGCTCTCCCGTAGCTGAAACTTCGTCATGGCGGGATGGCAGCAGTGTAAGGCGAAAACGGGCGGCCTGCATGTGGGGTTGTCCGATCCCAATGACCGAATGCCCAGGTCCGAATGACGAATCAAATCCATTTCACCACAACGGCACGACGACACGACGGCCCGCACGAAAGTCGTCGCGTTCATTTCGCGGAACAGGATGGAAAGCAATGCAATGGAGTTCAGTCTTCAATTCGCGCGGCAAACCCATCGTTCCCAGGCGAGCCGTCGTGCTCGTCGGGCCGTTGTGGTGATGATTGTCTTGACTTGTTTCGTCATGGAGATTCGGCAACGGATGCGGAAGGCTGCACGAATTTGCGGATGGTGGTTTGCAGGTTGGACCAGACGATGGGTTTGGTGGCGAAATCATCGCAGCCGGCGTCGAGACATCGTTGCCGGTCGTCGCGCATGGCGTTGGCGGTCAGGGCGATGATGGGTCGCGTGTAGCCGGACTGGCGCAGGGTGCGTGTGGCGTCGTAGCCGTCGAGGACGGGCATCTGCATGTCCATGAGGATGACGTCGTAGGGTCCGTGGCTTTCCTGGGCGCGATGCACGGCATCGACCGCCTGCTGACCATGATGGGCGACATCCACCGTGGCGCCGAGGCGACGGAGCATCAGCGTGATCAGTTGCTGGTTTTCGGGATTGTCTTCCGCCAGCAGGAGGCGGACGCCGGTCAGCGTGGGGGATTGTGGATCCAGGGACTTGGCGCGGACTTCGTCAGGTTGGGCCGCGGGCACGGGCAATCGCGGGGGCGAAGCTTCCGCTTCCACCGGGAGCGTGAGGGTGAAGGTTGTGCCCCACCCCAGCCGGCTGGCGACGGTCAGATCGCCGCCGAGGAGGATCGCCAGTTGCTTGCTGATGCGCAGGCCCAGGCCGGTGCCGCCGTATTTCCGCGTGGTGGACGTGTCCGCCTGGGCGAACGGCTGAAACAGGCGGTCCATCTGTTCCCCGGTCATGCCGATGCCGGTGTCGGTGACGAGGACTTTGAGCAACGTCGGCGCGTCGGGCTGCGTCTGGAACGCCGAGACCTGGATGTCCACGCCGCCTTCCTCGGTGAATTTGACGGCGTTTCCGAGCAGGTTGACGAGGATCTGCCGCAGCCGCGTCGGATCGGTCCTGGCGCAGACGGGAACCGAGACGTCCTGGATCAGGTGCAGGCTCAGGCCCTTGATATCCATCTGCGGCTTGACGGTGGCCAGCGCGTCGCGGATGAGCTGGATCAGGTTGCACGAAACGCGTTCCGTCGTCAGCCGTCCGGACTCGATGCGGGACAGATCGAGGATGTCGTTGATCAGCGACATCAGGTGCTGGCCGTTGCGTTGAATGCTCGCCATGGCTTCGAGCTGCATGGGCTTGTCGAGCGAGGGATCGCGGAGCAGATCGGAATAGCCGAGGATGGCGGTCATGGGGGTGCGGATTTCGTGGCTCATGTTGGCCAGGAATTCCGTCTTGGCGCGGTTGGCGGCCTCGGCGCAGCGTGCCAGTTCCTTCGCCTGATCCAGCGCGTGTTCCAGTTCGAGTCTGCTGCTCCGCAGGGCCGAATCAAGCCTCCGCACCATGTGAATCTGGATGAGCATCAGGATCAGCGCCGCTCCCATCGCCGCGCCGAGCAGCCCGTACGTCGCCCGCCGCAGACGGGTGTTGGCGGCCGTCACATCCAGCGCCGAAAGCCACCAGCCGATCTGCCGGCCTTCGACGTCCACGATCGGCATCACGCCCAGCATCAGTTGCCGGTCGTCCACCGTCACCTGCTGCCGATGTTCCCGCAACCGCGACACATCGCTGACCTGCAGCCCCGTCGCCAGTTGACGCATCTGCGGCGAACTGGCGGCCGAGACCACCCATTGCTCGTGCGCGTTCCATTTCGCGGAACGGCCGAGTATCGACATGCCCTCTTCCCACTTCCGCTGATTCAGATATTGCTTGCTGACCATCGACGCGGTGGCAATCCCCAGGCTCATTTGCGATTCACGAATCAGGTGCTGATCCTCGATGCCCAGTTCGATGTAGCCGATCAGCCGGCCGTCAACCCGCCACGGCGAAACGACGCGCAGAGTCATCGTGCCCCGGGAACCGAGATCCGAGCCCCAGACCAGCTCGCCTGTTTCCATCGCGCGGCGCATCGTCCATCGCCCGATGGGATCACCGAATTGACCCGGATTATGCACACGCAGAAAGTTCACGCCGTCAGGCTGGTGAAAGTAGAAATGCGTGACTTCCTGATCCTGTCGCAACTGCTCGAATCGGGGCAGGGCCGCCTCGTACAACGCCTGTCGATCCCGAGCCTCGAACAGACGGATCAGTTCCGGCTCATGCATCACCGCCAGCGTGGCCTGCGCCATGTAGGAGGCATGATGCGCTTCCATACTCTGCATCGACTGCTGGAAGCCGGCCATGCGCTGGCTGATGCGCTCATCGAGTTCATAGTGGAGCAGACCGACGGAAGTGGCGGCCCCCAACGCGATAATCAGGCCGAACGTCACTGTCAGCGGAGTAACGACCTTCAAGATCAGGAAATATTGCGGCCTCATCCACGACATACACGGGGTGTCCCATCCATAAGGGCGCACGCACAGACCACATATGACATGAATCGGCGAACGGGGATTTCGACTTTCGATCCGCGGCCCATAACGTGACACTTTCGGTCGATCCACGCCTGTCGCGGGGCAGGATAGGCGAAGCCTGGCCGGTTCATCCGGTTCATCAGGTCAGGGCAAACGCCTATGACCCTTCAAGGCTTGCCCGGACTCAATGCCCGAATGTCCCAACCCGAACGGGTGGGAAATGGCATTCCACGCAGGCCCAGCATCAAGGGATTGAGTGGGCGAGAAGCTTGATTTTTACCCCCGCGAAGCCTGTTTTTGTCGATTTTGATCCCGATGATCCCGTTTTTCCGCCTATGATCCCTGAAGGATCAAAATCGGACCCTCATCGAGCCAAGTCGCTGTCG
>JADLAP010000201.1 GCA_020848195.1 Phycisphaeraceae bacterium | reverse complement strand
TTGCTGGATGTGCCGATTTCCGCGAGCCAGAATCCAGTACAGTTTTACAAGCTGTATCACCGTACGGCTAAGGATGTGCTGGAAACACTGTCGTCCATGGAATCCAAAGACGGCTTGGCGAGTTCCATGGTTGAGCATCAGCAGGATAAAAACACTGAAACGACACGACAACCCAAGGATCCCGCAGAAAATATGCCTCCGGCAGCAAGCGAAGCCAAAGACAAAGATGCACATCAACCTGAAACGACGGACAAGCAGCCAGTCGGGACGCCGTTGGCTCTTTCTCAGGAAGGTCTGCTGGTTGGTGCCGAGTCGTCTGTCAAAGCCCGTATTGCCGCCGACGTGCATACCAACAGCATCATCGTGATCGCACCGCCTTCGGTGCAGCGGGTGTATGAGGCATTGATTCGGCAACTGGATCAGCGGCGGCCGCAGGTGCTGCTGGAAGCGACGGTGGTCACGCTCGACACCAGCGACAACTTTTCCCTCGGCGTGGAGATCGCCGGCCGGGGCGCTTCCGGGGATATGAAAATCATCACCTTCAGTTCCTTCGGCCTGAGCACCATCGCCCCGACCACCGGCGTCGTGACGCCGACCGCCAGCACGGGCCTGAACACCGCGCTGCTCAACGCCGGGGATGTGGAGCTGATTCTCAAGGCGATGAAGCGCACGGGGCGATCGGACGTGCGGTCGTCGCCGAAGCTGCTGGTGGACGACAACCAGACGGGCAAGATCGCCGCCACGTCGGAGGAGCCGTACCAGAGCGTCAATGCGTCGGACACCGTGGCGACCACGAGCTTCGGTGGTTTTGTGGAAGCGGGCACGACGATCAAGCTGACGCCGCACATCAGCAGCGGCAACTACGTGCAACTGGAATATGCCATTGAGCTGAGCAGTTTCACCGGCGATCGCGTGCAGAACCTTCCGCCGCCGCGGCAGAAAAACCAGGTGGAAAGCACGGTGGCGGTGCCCAACGGCCTGACCATCGTCGTCGGCGGGCTCAAGCGGAAGGACTTCAACGACACCGTCACGCGCATTCCCATCCTCGGCGAGATTCCCATCCTGGAATATCTGTTCCGCAACCAGGTCAAGAGCGAAGGCGATTCGACGATGTTCGTGTTCATCCGCGCGACGATTCTGGACGACGGCGAGTTCCGCGATCTGGCGCGGCTTTCCGCCGACGATCTGGAGCGCGCGGCCGAACCAGGCAACGATCCCGTCAGTGAACCTTTGATGATGGAGTAATCGGCCGCGCCACCGCGCCGCGTCATGCTCGATCTTCAGCATTCCATTTCAGCGATGGTTTCGGAGGTGGCAGGCCCCGCGGCGGGACGGTTGTCGGCACGGCGGGCGGAAGAATCCATCGATGCGTGGCTGGATCGGGTGACGAACAGCGGCGTGGATGCCGATCAACTGGGCGCGAAACTGGCCCCGCTGTTGCAACTGCCCCATCTCGAACAACTGAACGATCGGCCGGCGTTTCCCGAATTCATCGAACGCATTCCCATCGGTTTCGCCCGCGAGCGGAGCGTGATCGGTCTGGCCCCGGCCAAAGACAGCGAGCCGGTCATCGCGGCGGTGGGCAAACTCTCCTCGCTTTCGGTGGTGGACGGCATCGGTCGGATGCTTGGGCGGAGCATTGCCGCGGCGCTGGCTCCGCGTCAGGTCATCGAAGCGAAAATCAATGCCTCCTACGAAACCAGCGGCATGCACGCCCGGCAACTGGATGTGGCGATCCACGCGGGCGACAGTCTGGCCGGCGTGCTGGAACGTGTTGCCCGCGAGGACCTGCTCGACGTCGCCAGCCAGGCCCCGGTGATTCAACTGGTCAACCTGCTGCTGCTGGAGGCGTACAAACAGTCGGCGTCGGACATTCACCTTCAGCCGTTCGAGACGCATTTCGTCGCCCGGCTGCGGATCGACGGCGTGCTGCACGACTGCTTCAGGTTGCCCAAGGCATCGCAGGAGGCGATCGTCAGCCGCGTGAAGGTGATGGGCCGGATGAACATCGCGGAGAAGCGGCTGCCGCAGGACGGCCGGGCCTCGGTGCAGGTTGGCGGCCGGGAGATCGACCTCCGCATCGCCTCGCTGCCCAGCCAGTACGGCGAGCGCGTGGTGATACGTCTGTTGGACAAGGGCTCGCGGCGGCACAGCCTCGGCGATCTCGGCATGAACACGCTGACACTGAACCGCTTTCGCATCGCGGTCAACCGCGAGCACGGCATCGTCCTCGTCACCGGCCCCACCGGCAGCGGCAAAACCACCACCCTCTACGCCACCCTCGACGAAATCAACGACCACGAACGCAACATCATTACCCTGGAAGACCCCATTGAATATCAGCTTCCGGGGGTCAGCCAGACACAGGTCAACGAGAAGAAAGGCCTGACGTTTGCCAGCGGCCTGCGCAGCGTACTGCGACAGGACCCGGACATCATCATGGTCGGCGAAATCCGCGACCGCGACACCGCGGCCATGGCGATCCAGTCCGCGCTGACGGGCCATCTCGTGTTTTCCACGCTGCACACCAACGACGCCGCCAGCGCGGTGGTGCGATTGCTGGACCTCGGCGTGGAGCCTTACCTCGTGTCCAGCTCCGTCGTGGCGGTGCTGGCGCAGCGGCTTCTTCGCAAGCTGTGCAGGAGCTGTACGCGGCAGGAGATGCCGACATCGATCGAGCTTCAGGCGATCCTCGCGGGTCATGAGACGGTCGGCCGGGAATGGAAAATCCACCGGGCCTGCGGTTGCGAGATTTGTCGGCAGACGGGCTTTCGCGGCCGGGTGGGCATCTTCGAGCTGCTCACGGTGGACGATGAAATCCGCGCGGACATCCAGTCCCGCGCCACCACCACGCGCATCAAAATGTCCGCCGTCGCCGGCGGCATGCAGACGTTGCGGGAAGACGGCGTGCGGAAGGTCGTCGGCGGCATCACCACGCTGGAGGAAGTCAATCGCATCACCCTGACGACGGAATCGCACGGGGATACCGCTTCCGCCGGAGCCTGAAACGGGTGAATGTTGGGATGGAGTTTGACGTGTCCGTGTTTGAGTATGTGGCTGTGAGCGAAGACGGCCAGCGCCGACAAGGCGCGATCGACGCGGATTCTCCGCGCATCGCCCGCGACCGCCTGCGCAGTCAGGGCCTGCGCGTCACGTCGCTGCGCGAGGCCCGTCCATCGGGTAACCGGCTATTCGCCGGTTGGCGACATCCGTTCGCCGCGTTCCGTCATCAGCGGCAGACGGCCACCTTCATCCGCGAACTGGCCACGCTCCTGGGCGTCGGCACGCCGCTGTCCGAATCGCTGCAAACCATCGCCCGCCAGTATCACGGCACGTTCCGCCAGGCCATCGAACAGTTGCAGGACCGCATCCGCAGCGGTTCGGGACTGGCGCAGGCCATGCGCGAGCATCCGCGCCTGTTCGACGACATCTGCGTGAGCATCGTGGAAGTCGGCGAAAACGCGGGCACGCTGGACACGGCCCTCGACCGGCTGGGTGACTTCATGGACCACTGGCTCACCCTGCGCGGCCGGGTGGTCACGGCGCTGACCTATCCCGCCATCGTGATGCTGGTGGGACTGTGCGTCACGCTGTTCCTGATGACGTTCGTGGTGCCGAACCTTCTGACGGCCCTGATGGAATCCGGCCGTCCGCTGCCGTGGCCCACGCGAATCGTCAAAACATGCAGCGATTGCGTGGTCTATCGCGGCTGGCTGCTGGCCCTGCTCGCGGTCGGGGCGGCAACGGCAGGCTCATACCTCCTGCGCACCTCACGGGGCAGGCGCGCGTTCGATCGTCTGTTGCTGCGCCTGCCGATTCTCGGCGACCTGATCGTCAAGCAATCCGTGGTCCGCATCGCCGTGGTGCTTTCGGCGTTGCTGGGCAGCGGCGTGGTGTTCCTTCACGCGTTGCAGATCGCGCGTCGCGCGCTGCGGAACAGCCTGCTGTGCGAATCGCTGGACCGCTGCGGGGCCGCCATCACCGCGGGTCAGGACATCGGTGCCGCCATGGCGGATGAGGAAATGTTTCCCCCACTGGTGATCCAGGTGTTCTCCGTCGGCCAGGAGTCCGGCCGGCTGGAGGAAATGCTCGCCCGCCTGGCGCGGGACTACGACCGCCAGGTGCAGACCACCGCCGGCCGGCTGACGGCCGTGCTCGAACCGCTGCTGATTCTCGCCATGGCGATCTTCGTCGGCCTCGTCGCCGCCGCCACCCTGTTGCCCATTCTGGACGCCAGCCATGTACAGTGAACCTTCCACGTCATCCACGCGCCGTCGCCCGTTTCGCCGTTGTCGCAGCGGGTTTTCCTTCATCGAACTCATGGTCGTGATCGTGATCATCGGCATCCTCGCCGGCGCGGTGGCGATCAAGTCCAAGTCGTACATCGACCAGTCGAAGATCAACCGCGCCCGCGGCGACATCGCCGTGATCGTCAACGCCATCGAGTCCCACTACGCCGCGCACGGCGACTATCCGACCAACGACGAAGGCCTGAGCGTGCTGCCGATCACGACGAAGAACGACCCGTGGGGCAGGCCGTACCAGTACAACCGTCCGGGCCAGGACAGCGATTTCGAGGTGATCTGCTTCGGCCGCGACGGCGCGCAGGGCGGCGAAGGCGTGGATGCGGACATCCTCAGCAGTCAGTTGGGACAGGAACAGGAACCGAGCAGGTAACCCATGCGAACCGGCCGAGCGTTTACCTTCGTCGAGCTGCTGGCGGTGCTGGCCATCATGGCGGTGCTGTACGGCGCGGTGAGTTTCGCCGCCCGGGACAAGCTGGACGAAAGCCGGCTCCTCGTGGCGATCGACCAGGTGGTTCTCCTGGACCACGCGGCCCGCGAGCAGGCGATGCAGTGGAATCGTCCGGTGGACTGGACGGTGGATGTCGATGGCAACCAGTACCTTCGCGCGTTTCACGATGAAGCTCAGGATGCGGCGCACTTGCGGACGCCGCCGCGCGGCGTGCGCGTGGCGGATGTGCAAACCCTGATTGACGACGAAAATTCCGGGGCATCGAACGTCATCCGCATCTCCACGCGGGGGTATTCGCCGACCTATGCCGTGCGACTGGTCCGCGGCAAGCAGTCGGCGTGGGTGCTGTTCTGCGGCCTGTCGGGACAGACGGTGATCCTGAACGACGAAGAGGAGTTGCGCCATGTGCGGGATGCGATGTCCGAAGCGCGCCATGACGCTCATTGAGGTGCTGGCGGCGCTGGTGCTGCTGGGTTCGCTGCTGGCGGCGACGACGCTGGCGGAAGGCCGGTTCGCGCGCCGGTGGCGGGACGGCCTTCGCAGGTTGCACGCGATCCGAATGACCGATCAATGGCTGACGCAGTGGGCGGACAACTGGGATGCGTTCCCCACTGACGATGAAGGAACATTCGCGGATGACGCGGATCTGGCATGGCGCACCACAAGAGTTGAATCCCCGGACGCGGCCTTGCCGGGATTGAACATCGTGCAACTGACGGTGACGGACCATCGCGACGCCGACGCTCCGACGGTGGTGCTGGAGATGAGCCTGGCCGCGACCGCGCCGCCGGCGACAACGCAACCGGACAACAGCCCGCCGGATTCACAACCATCCTCATGACCCCACGACGCAACATCCCGGCCTTCACGTTGATCGAGCTGCTGCTGGCGTCGGCGCTGGCGGCCATGCTCATGGTCGGGCTGCTGGCGGTGACGAAACAGCTCGGTCGCAACGCGGTGGCGCGGGCGAACATGCACGATGGCGTGAAGCTCGATCGAACCCTGGACATCCTGCGGCGCGACCTGGCGCAGTGCTCGCTGGTGCGGCAGTCGGACGACGGCATCGCCCTGCGGGGTTACGCGAGTCTGGACGAGCCGAGCCGCGAACTCTCGCAAAAACCCGTGGAAATCCTGTACCGCATCGTCTCCACGGACGACGCGGATCAGGCGGACTGGCTGGTGCGGATTCAGAAATCGAACCGGACCCTGACCAACGAATCGCCGCAACTGGATGTCATCTGCCGCGGCATCCATCAGCTCGCATTGAGCATTCCCATGAATGGGGAACAGGAAGATGTTCCTTTAGCCAGGGCCGCGATCGCGCCGATTGACACCTCCGCGGAGGAAATCGCCGCTCTGGCGTGGACGAGCATCCCCACGACCGTGCGCGTGGCGATCTGGACGGAAGCGGACACCGAACCCGCGACGCTGCGGCGAAAGGTGGTGGTTCGATGAGCCATCGTCACCCCCTTGCATCGGGTTACGCGCTGGTGATGACGTTGATCATCCTCGCCATGGCCGGCTCGCTGCTGGTCGTTTCCGCGCGGCGGCATCTGCGCATGGCTTCGGATGTCGCCCGTGCCCGGCGCGAGCTTGAGCGACGCTGGACCGCCTTATCCCTGCAACGCAGCATCACCGGTCCAGCCATCGAAAAACTCCTGACCGATGAGGAAAAACTGACCGGCCAGCCCGTCTCGTCGCTGTCTCTCGACCTGCAACTCGGCGCCATCGCGTACCATCTGGTTCTGGCGGATGAACAGTCCAAGGTCAACGTCAACATCCTGCTCGCCGGACGGAACCGGATGGACGTGGAAACGAAACTGAACAAGATGCTCGGCGACGCATCGATCCACATGGCCGTGGATTTGCGTCCGTTGGACCGGACCGACGATTCGCCGGGTTCCAGGCCCATTCAATCCTGGAGTCAGGTGTTCTCCGTCCATGACTGGCCCAATGAAACGGAAGCCAAAGCCGCGGCGACGCGGGACGCCATGGACCTGATCACCTGCTGGGGCAATGGACAGATCCACTTCCGCCGCGCGCCGAACCTGGCGTTGCACGCGGCCCTGGAGGATGTGCTGGATCGGTTGTCCCTGGATAAGCTGACACAACGACGTCAATCGAGTCCCGACATGTCGCTGGATGAGATCGTCAAGTCCCTGGCCCTGACGGAAAAACAAAGCCAACTCGTCCGCGACCGACTGACCGACAAGTCCGCCGCGTGGAGTCTGCGGCTCGAAGCTCGACAGCAACCGTGGAAGGAACATTGTTTGTACGTGTATGCCGATATGTCGCCGAATTCGTCCAACCTGATGTGTGTCACATGGTAATCCTGATGTCACCGAGTCGTATGCAATGGAAGGGACTGTCGGCGTCCGCCCTGTGCGTGATGGTGGTGGGCGTGGCCCTGGTGGGTTGGCTGTGGCCTCTGAACCTGCCGACGTCGCCGAGCGTGACGGCGGAACCGGCGAAGGACCAGCCGGGCGATTCCAGTCAGCCGGCTGCCCAACCATCCCTTTCCATGCGGGATTTCGAACGGTTCTGGTCCATGCAACTGCGGCCGGCGGCGTCCGTCCCAGCCCCGAACATCGCATCGCCCGCCGAGCCGACCGCACCGTCGGCTCCGGTCGTGGCGACCCGGCTGGTCGGCACGCTCATCGAAAACGGCCGCTCCATGGGCGTGTTCGTCACGGCGAACAAGGAACTGAAACTGGTCCAGGTGGGCGAAACCGTGGATAACCTGACCGTGGTGGCTGTCGAGCCGGATCGCGTTCAGGTCAGTCGCGATGGCGTGACGAGCTACCTTGAACGTGTGGATGCACAGCTTTCACCGCCGCTGCCGGAACCGCGCATGCTGGGCGTACGACGCAGGACTTTGGGCCGATGAAAACCGATGCCGTCATTCTGGACCTGACGGACGATCAAGTCCGTGTCTTCCGCGGCGATGATGCGGACGACGCAGGCGTCCCTCTGCCCCCGGCCCCGCCCCCGGAAGCCTCTTCGTCGGGAACGGATGACGGCTTCGCGCCGCTGCGTCAGGCCTGGTCGCAACTGTCGCCGCCGGCGAATCGCGTGCTCCTGCTGATTCCCAGCCACTGGTGCCACGTCGGCCCGCTGTCCGAGCAACTGACGCATGAATCCCACGAAGCGCAGGGATATGCCCTGGAGGAACAGTGGCCCATCGGCGTGGAGGAAATCGCCTTCGACGTGCTCCGTGGTTCGCACCACGCACTGGGCATCGGCGTCGAAGCCCGCCGGCTGACGGCATGGGTGCAGGCCCTCGACCGCCTGGGTTGTCGCGTGATCGGCATTGCTCCCAAGGCGATCCTCGCCGTGCAGGACTGGGCCAGCCGTGACGCCACGTCGGAGAATTCCCTCATCATCTGGCGGCACGGCCACGATCATGAACTGTTCCTGCTGTCCAACGGCAAACCCGTGCAATGGCACTGGGTTCGCCACGATCCTTCACAGGTTCCCGCGCGGGCGCAGTGGCTGAGTCTGCGCCATGGCCCGCGGACTTCGTGCGTGATGATCGACGTGGAGGGAACCGTCGCCGATGCGTGGCGTGCAACCAGCCTGCCTGGTGATCTGAAGCCGCAGCAAGGCGATCTGCATCAAGCGGCGCTGCGCATGGCGACTCCAATCCTTGCCGGCCGCGGTGAGCCGTGGGTCAATCTGTATCAACCTCCCCTGCCCGGCGCGCGGCGGGAACATCGCCTTCAGCGCCCGCTCGAACTGACCATCCTCGGCGTGCTGCTGATGGGCCTGGTGCTCTGCGGCACGCTGCTCTGGCGAAGCCATCGGTATCACAACGATCAACTGGCCTCCCTGCGACAGCAGCAGGAGATTTTTCATCAGCTTCTGCCCCAGCAGAATCTGCCCATCAGCATTCGCATGCGTCTGGAAAGCGAAGTCAGCGCACTGCGAACCTCCACCGTCGCATCCTCCCTCTCGCCCCAATCGCCGGCCACGCTGCAATGGGTTCAGCGCGGTCTGTCCGCGTTGTCGTCCCGCCGCAATCTCAATCTGCTCGAACTTCAGTTCGATGCCCGCGGCCTGACCATGCACGGCCAATCGCCCACGTATCAGGATGTGGAAGACATCGCCGCCTCGCTGCGACAGGATCCCAATCTGTTCGTGCAGCCGGTCCAAACCACCCGCACGCAGTCGGGAGCCGTGGATTATGTTCTGTCCGCGTCCGGCGCTTTGACGTCGCCGCCCCAGGGATCGCGCCCGGAGGTGACGCCATGACACCGATTCAGCGTCTGATCACCGGATTGGTCCTGTGCGTCCTCGTCATGGGCGCGGCCGTGGCGTGGTGCGGCTCCGTGGCCCGACACAGCCGCCATCTGGCGATCACCGCCCGCAATGACCTGCTCCGCTGCCGTCAGCTTGAACAGGAACTGCGGCAATGGCAGGAAAAACTGTCCACCCAACCCAAAAATCCCGTCGATCAAATCACGCTCACCCAGCGATTGCAGGAGGCCGCCCGGATCGCCCGGATGCCGATGACGCAGTTGCAGCTCGTGCGCCCGATGCCGCTCAAGCGACTGGGGCAAACCGATGTGATGGAACAGGACACCGAGGTGGCGCTGCGCGAGGTGACGCTGGAGCAGGCGATTTCACTGTGCATTGGCCTGGCGCAGGACAATCGCGGGCTGCAGATTCAATCGTTGCGACTGACTTCGCCGATGCCGCCGAGCCGCGAACCCGGCGAACGGTGGAATGTCAACATGACCCTGTCCACCTGCGTGATTCAGCCTCTTTCACGCAATCACAAACCTTCACGTGGACCGAAATGAGACCTATCCCATGACCACCTGGCTTCGGCTTACCGATGTTGTACTTCTGGGCGTCCTGGCTTTCGCCGCCGGCTGCGGCGACCAGACGATGCTGGTTCGTCAATCTTCAACCAACGGCAACAAGCCGCGAAACACGGAGTTGGCCCGACAGCTCAACCATGAAGCAGCAGGTCAGATGCGGGACAAGCAGTGGGCGAAGGCGCAATCGCTGCTGGAACAATCGCTCAAAGCCGACCCCGCCTTCGGCCCCGCGATGTGCAACCTCGGCATCGTCCAGCAGCAGCAGGGCAAGGTGATCGAAGCCTCCCAGTGCTATCAGCGAGCCGCGGAACGGTTGCCCGACCAGGCGACGCCGCGCAACAATCTCGCCCTGCTCTACGAAAAAGCCGGCAAATACGACGATGCCGTCAGCCTGTACGACAAGGCGCACAGCCTCGACCCCGCCAATGCGGAGATCCGCGCCAACCTTGCCCGCGCCCGCTGCCGCCGCGGCGACCGCGACGAATCGCTCAAACAACTGCTCACGGAAATCGCAACGCAAGACCCCAGGCCGCAGTGGACCCAGTGGGCGCATGACCAGCAGCGAAGACTGTTCCCATAGTGACATGGTGTCCGTTCCGCGAACCACACGGCAGGATGCGTTGGGCACACTGAAGGCTGTCGGCAGGATCATGAGGGGTGTCGAGCGGCAGGCTGATCAACACGGCGCGACGTCGGCGGGCTGATTCTCGCGGATATCTTCCCGCTTCCACCGATCTGGCAGGAATCGCTCCACCTTGCTGACCGGCGTGGATGCGATGTTGGCCAGGACGCTGGTGAGGTATACCATTCGCGTCCAATAGTTGATTCAACTGTTTCGGCGGTATCAGCCGATGAAAGCAAGGGCTGGGCGATGGATCGTCCGGCGGCGGAAGTGACGCTTCGTTGGCAAGGATGCCGGTATGGTT
>JADLAP010000365.1 GCA_020848195.1 Phycisphaeraceae bacterium | reverse complement strand
TCTGCCAGTCGTGCCTCGCTGCTGACTGGCACCTGGGCGCACGTCAACGGCATGACCGGTCTGGCGCATCGCGGTGCCCGCCTCAAGGACTACGACTGGCATCTGGCCAACTACCTCAAGCGCAATGGTTACGAAACCGCGCTTGCCGGCGTGCAGCACGAGCACGTGCACGACCGCTGGCAGGATTTGGGTTACGACCACCGCCTGGACACGGAGCCGCCAGTCACGCGTGACGGACACCTGGGCTACAATGAACTGTTTGCTGAGCGTGCAGCCGAGTTCCTCGGTCGCAAGCATACGCACCCGTTCTTCCTTTCCTGCGGTTTCAGTCTGACGCATCGCACCGGCAAGGGCCCACAGTGGCACAATGCAGACGCCTCGCCCGTGGGCGACCCGCGTTACGTTCGACCGCCCGCACCGTTGCCGGACACGCCGGAGACCCGCCGCGATTTTGCGGACTTCGCCGTCAGCGCCGGACACCTCGACCGTTGCATGGGCACGGTGCTGGCGGCGCTCGACCGGGCCGGGCTCGCGCAGAGCACGCTGGTTATCGTCACCACCGACCACGGCATCGCTTTCCCGTTCATGAAGTGCAATCTCACAGACCACGGCACGGGCGTCATGCTGATGCTGCGCGGGCCCGGCGGCTTTGCCGGTGGCGGCGTGGTCGACGCCATGGTCAACCATATCGACGTCTTCCCGACGGTCTGTCGGGGCGCGGGACTGCCGGTACCGGAGCATGTGCGCGGTAAGGCGCTGCAGCCGCTGGCCAGTGGTGAGGTCAGCAGTCTGCATGAGGCGGTCTTTTCCGAAGTCAACTGGCACGCCGCGGTGGAACCGATGCGTGCCGTGCGGACAACGCGCTTCAGGTATATCCGCCGCTATCACCGCCACGGACGCGTCGTTCTCCCGAACTGCGACGACAGCCCCAGCAAGAACGAGATGCTGCGCTACGGCTGGGCCGAGCGGTCCGTGCCCGCGGAAGAGCTCTTCGATCTCATGTTCGATCCGCACGAGGCCTGCAACCGCGCCGCCGATCCGGCCTATGCGTCGATGCTGGCGGAAATGCGGACACGTCTCCAGCAGTGGATGCATGACACCGACGATCCACTGCTCAGTGGCACGCTCACGCCGTGGCCCGACAGGACCGTGAACCCCGTCACCGATCCCTCGCCGCAGGGCCCCATGATCCCGGCGCTGCCGGTGCCGGTCGCGTGACAGGACGCCACCGCCGATGCTGGGTCGGCGCGCCACAGGACACGCTCTATAGTATGAGGGAACGGCGAGTCACCAGGAGCTGCAAGAACGAAGGAGTGCCCGGACCATGCCCGCCATTACGCCCATTCGTACCGCCATTGTCGGTCTCGGCCGCGCCGGCTGGGGCATGCACGTACCCGAACTGAAGCCGCGCCAGGACAAGTTTCCCATCGTCGCCGTCTGCGACGTGGACAGCTCTCGGCTCGCACGCGCCGCCGAGACCCTGGGCACGCTCAGGACCTATGCCAAGCTTGACAAGCTGCTGGCCGATCCCGGCATCGACCTCGTCACCATCGCCACCTACTCCCCGGACCATACGGCGCACGCGCTGCAGGCGCTGAAGGCCGGCAAGTATGTGTTCGTCGAGAAGCCGATCGCCACCACCTATGCGGACGCGCGCCGGCTGAAGGCCGCCGCCGCGAAGTACCCGGGCAAGCTGTTCCTGCGCCACAACCGTCGGCTGGAGCCGGCCTTCCAGCACATCCGCGAGATCATCGCTTCGGGCGTGCTCGGCAAGGTCTACGAAATCAAACTGCGGCGGCTCGGGTACCAGCGGCGCGACGACTGGCAGACACTGCGGAAGTGTGGTGGCGGGCAGTTGAACAACTGGGGGCCGCACATCGTCGATCACGCCCTGCGGTTGCTCGAGTCCCCGGTCGCCGACGTCTGGAGCGATCTGCACAAGGTGGCGGCGGTCGGTGACGCCGAGGACCATCTCAAGATCGTGGTGCGCGGCGCCAACGGACGCATCGTCGATCTCGAGATCAGCGGCGGTGCGGCCATCGGCGAGCCGGAATACCTGGTGTTCGGCAGCAAGGGCGCCCTCAGTTGCAGCGGCAACAGCATCCGCTTGCGCCACCTCGATCCCGCCGTGAAACTGGCACCGCGCCGCGCCAAGGCCGCATCGCCGCCCATGGAAGGCGGCTTCGGTAGCCCGGACGCGCTGACCTGGATCGACACGACCATCCCGGTGAGCCCGAAAACCCCCTGCGGCATGACCGCGATCTGGGATTTCCTCTTTGACTCCATCCGC
>JADLAP010000200.1 GCA_020848195.1 Phycisphaeraceae bacterium | reverse complement strand
GAGGATGGGTGAGGGTACGTCGTTCGATCACGTTTTGCCCGTGATTGGACGTGCCGGTTTGCGTACGCCGAACCCTCACCCTGGCCCTCTCCCTCGAAGGGAGAGGGGATCAAGGCCACATGCGTTCACCCTGCTTGAACTTCCCCCCCGGGGACCCCGGGGGGACCCCCCGGGGGGTCCCACGCTAGAATCACGCTCATGTCGAGTCTTCCTGGAAGGCAGGTTCGTGGGCGACCCACGCGGTCAGCCGGTCACGATCGGGACGATGATCCTCGATTCGCATCGCTGCCGGGAAGCACGGATTTCATAGGTTCTTTTTTCTCCAGCAATTTTGATGGATATCACGCAAGATGAACGAAAACGATTCGAGCAGGGAGCATGGCGTCATTCATGACGGCAGCGTCCGCACCGTGGGCATGACGCCGCGGTACGCCAGGCACGTGATCCGCGAGGAGGAGGACCTGCAATATCCTTTGCTTGCGTCCAGCCTCGTACCGCCACGATGCACGGTGACCATCGACCCCGATCCGATTGGCGTTCTGGTCAACGGCCTGGGTGCGAACTGGTCGCCGGCGTTCCAGGGCGAAGAAGCCTTTCCCGAAGATGACGACGAAAACGGCTGGCGCCATCTGTTCAAAGCCATGTCCCATGCGGGTCTTCGCTGGGTGCGTTACTGGCTCCATCCGGCGGACCTGTTCGTGGACAACCGCGTGAATGCCCGGCATTCTCATCTGCGGCGGCTGGATCGACTCCAGGACTGGGCCAGTCGGGAGAACGCCACCCTCATGCTGGAACTGGGCCTCGTGCCGGAGTCCTACCAGATTGACTCCACCTGCGATGCGCCGCGCGACAACCGGGCCTATGTCGGGGAATATGTCATCCCGTTGCTGCGGCATGTCGTCAAGGAACGCGGCATCGACCGGATTCGTCAGCTTTGTCTGTTCAATGAGCCGTTTAATTCCGACGTGACGCCGTTCATTTTCACGACCCGGGATCCCGCCCAGGCCGTATCGCATTACGTGGAACTGCACGAAATCTGCCGGGCCGCGATGATCCGCGAAGGCATGGCGCATGTGGGGCTGATCGGTCCCAACACGGCCAACATGTTTCAGCGCATGATCGAATTGATGGAAGACCAGGGCCTGTCGTCACGGGTGGCCCAGGCCTTCACGGAACTGGACGGCCACATGTGGCGGATGCGGCTGGATCACTACCCGCCCTCCCGCCGCTGGCCCGGTTACACCATGACGGAAGGCGTCGAACGCTACCTCAAGCCCACCCTCGCCGCGGCACGACGCATGGGCAAAACCTACAGCCTCACCGAATCCGGCTCCATGTACTTCAACGATCATCCCCGCACCAGTCGCAATACCCGGCACGACTGCCTGATCACCATGGCTGAGCAGACCATCCGCGCGTTGAACGAAGGCATCGCCGGAGCCATGATCTGGTCGTTCACCAACAGCGGACGCATCGATGGACAGTGGGGCTGGATCGGCACGCGACAACAGGGCTTTAAGCCGGTGCTCAGCCTGCTCAACGGCTTTGCCGTGCTCATGCGCCCCCAGGTCGTCGGCGGAAATCTCCATCACTGCACGATCGCCCGCTCGGACTTTTCGTCCTACATCAGTGCCGCGTCGCTGTTCGCCGGGGACCATGGGGAAACCCTCTGGCTGGTCAACGATCACCCGGTTCAGGCGATCACCGTGAACGCGAAACTGCCTGCGAACTTCACCGGCCGACCGCTGACGCTGCTGCTCAAAGGCTTCGATGACGCCGTTGACAACAGCAGTCCGTTGACCGTGGACAACGCAACCGTCTCCGTCACGTTGCCCGGCATGACCCTGGCCGCCATCACCAGCGTCCCCAGCGGAACAAGTCTGCAACAGTGGTCGTGATTCACCACAGGGGTCAGAACGGCACGAGTACATTTCGCGTGTGTGTCCTGTCGCACTGAAATGCGTTGTCCTGATCGATCGTCGACGAAGGTGGAACCCGGCCTGCCGTGCGGTTAACATGCCATGGTGGCCGCCGGTCGCAACGGCACGAAACCTTCATGCTGTTTGAACGATGGTTTCGCCCGGTCGCCGCGGCGTCTGTTGTTTTCCCCAGCGCAACCCGGGAGCCAGATCATGGGATGCCGAAAGGATCGTCCGGGAAATCGAATCGGACTGACCGTGCTGACCGCAGGCCTGGCTGCACTGATCTGGTGCGCGGGGGCCTCGGCGGCGGACGACGGCAAGGCCGACCCGTGGGCCGAGTTCAAGGACAGCGGCATCAAGTTCAGCATCGACTTCGGGGCGCTGATGAAGAACAAGGAACTGCTGACCAAGGAACTGCAGGACAAAGTCTGGATCCTCAAGCCCTCGTCCGGCAAGCAACTGCTGCAGCTTCCGATCATCCTGATTCCCGGGAAGAAGCCCTATGCCGTGGACGGCGGATTCATCAAGATCGTCGGCGCGCGGTTTCTCTGTTACCGGCTGGATGACTACGAAGCGCGGGACGAGAAAAACGAGCTGTGGGAACAGAACAAGCGGGACTGGGCCCAGGTCAACGCCGGCACGAAAGTGGAATACAAGGAAGAGGACGAGCTGTTCGCTACGCCGCGGCTGGCCAAATCGTTTGAACTGACCGCCAACGGCAAGATCAAGTGGACGATGGACCGGCTGCCGCCGAACAACGCGGAGATTCAGGAAAGCACGAAGAATCTGTACACCTTCCGTCTGGACGCGCAGAAGCTTCAGAAATCCAGGCCGGAGCCGCCGAAACAGCCGGCCAACCGCGGCGACCGCGACGCGATGACCCAGTTCCAGACCGAGATGATGGAGTATCGCCACCTGAACTCGCAGTGGCTGGAAACGAGCAAGACCGTTCGCGAGCTGTCGGCGAATTTCGAGGATGCCGTGCCCACGCGCGTGTGGGCGGTGTACGAATTCCCGCTGTTCAAGGATTCGGTGGAAATCACCGAAGGCCCGCCGCCGCTGCCGTGGTCGATCAGCACGGAAATGCTGGATTTTCTGCGGGAAACGGTGGAGCAGCAGGTCAAGGCGGAGAAATCGCTGACCGGGCAGGTGATGCTCCCGCCGGCGGATCAGTTGCGGGTGACGCGATTGGGCGAGCTGGCCCAGAACCCGCACGTGCTCAATCGCCGGCTGGCGGCGACGTACATCGCGGACACGGACATGGTGCAGTACGCCGAGATGGGCGGGCCGCTGTTTTTCGTGCTTCAGGGCCTGCTCGACGGCGACGACGACATGTCTCGGAACCTCATCACCATGCAACTGACGCGGACGATGCCGACCCGCGCCACGGCTGAGCTGCTCAAGCGTGTGGCGCTTCGGGCCGGTTCCAACGCCGCCCAGGCCGCCAAGGCGATCAACACCATTTTCGAGATCGACCTCAGCGGCGATCCCGCCCAGGTGCAGGACCGGATCGCCACGGTGAATCAGTTGCTCGGCGACGAGCACGGCGCGCCGCCGGAGCAGATTCTTACGCCGCTGATGAAATCCGCGGCCCAGCAGCCCCAGATGCAGATGATGCTGGTCAAAAGCGTGCAACTGCAGTCGCTGCCCGGCTCGCGGTTGACGGCGGTGCTGGTCTACACCGTGGAAAACGCGGGCGTGGAGCCGCTGGCGTCGGCGTGGCTGGATCAGCAGTTCCTCGGCTCGGGCAACCGCGACCTGGTGCGCCAGACGCTGGATGTGATCTCCAACGCCAGCACGGGCGCGCAGGACCTTGGCCCGGCATTCGACTGGGCGGTCGGCCATCTTTTCGGCCCGCCGCCCAAGGGCGCGGACAACGCCGCCCGTCACGCCCGGCTGCGCGGACTGATCCCCATCGACTCCACCCAGCACAGCATGTTCCGCGCGCTGCAGCACGGCGATGCGGCGCTCAATCGGCTGGCGTGGCGCGCCCTGTCCCGCTTCACGCTGCCGCAGATGGACCCGGCCTCGGCGGCGACGGGAACCCAGAAAGACCGCTATCAACTGATCCTCGACGCCGCCCTGGACCAGATTCCCACGCCCGGCGAAGTGGTTCCCTTCCTCAAAGCGCAGCCTGACGCCATGCGCGCCGCGCAGACGCTGACCCAGATCGTGCTCCGCGGCTCGCGGGGCGCTTCGTCCGCCGCGATGCGGTCGCTGGTCGGCAGCGGCATGCCGCTGGACCAGGTGCTCAACCAGTTGTCGCCGAGCGAACGTCAGGCCATGGCGATGCTGGCGTACCAGATCGCCGGCCGCATGGACCCGCCGCCGCTGGTGGCCAACACGCTGCGTCGGCGCGAGGACGACAATCCCGTCGCCGCCTGGTTCGGCAAGCAACTGGCGTCGGGCATACTCCCGAACCCCGCGGCGTGGGCGGCCCAGTTCCGCAACGAGGATGAACTGCTGGACCTGCTGGTCTCCAGCGATCCGGGCCTCAGCAGCGGCGCGGCCGGCGCTTTGGTCTGCTCCCTCGGCGGCAGCGACTGGCTGGCCATGCAGTTCCTCAAGGAAGTTCAGCTTCTGCCCGACCAGACGAAGGCCACCATCAAAAAAGCCTGGGAAAGCCAGCAGAAATCGATCTCCGCGCTCCAGTTGCAGACGCTCCAGGGCGCGTACCGGCTGACGTTGCGCGTCGCCGAGGCCCAGGAAGGCGCCGATGCCGCCAAGGTGCTGGCCACCGGAGCCAACGAACTGCCTCTGGGCATCGTCCAGATGACGGTGGACCCCAAGGCCCGCACGGTCAGCCTCGGAAGCCAGGCGATCAAGACCAGCCTCGCAAGCAAGCCCCAGTCGATCCAGATCGATCAGCCCGCCGATCTCAAATCCTTCCCCAACGAGGAAGTCGGCAAGATGCCGCTGGAACAGGTGACCGAGCCGATCGTGCTGCAGCGCGATGTCAGCGACGGCATATGGCGCGGACGATTCAAGCTTCCCACCGGCGCGCTGGCGGAACTGGTCATGAACCCGATTGCCCACGGCGGAAGTTGATCCGCGGTCCGCGGTCCGCGGTCCGGGGTCGATGCGATCGCAACGATGGCAGGTGTGGAAGCGTCACTCCGAGTCTTGCATTTGACCGCCGGGTCGGACGCCGGGGGCGTCAGCCGCTATCTGTCGGACCTCGCTACGGCGATGCTTCAGCGCGGGCATCACAGCACCATCGCCGGGCGGAAAGGCGCGTGGCACGACCTGTTCGCGCAGCGGAACATTCCCTGGATCGAAGCCCCCCTGGCCGGCGGCTGGCTCGGTCTGTCGCGGGCCAGGACGATGCTGCTCAAGCAGATCGATCCGGACCAGGTGGACGTGATCCACGTCCATTACCGCAAGTCGGCGCTCGTCGGCCGGTGGCTGGCCCGAACGTGGCGCAAGCCGCTGCTGTTCACGCTGCACCTGACGGGCATTCCGATGACGTGGCCCTGGAGCCGGCTGTCGGACTTCGGCGATCACACGCACGCGCCATCCTCGGAAGCCCGGCGATGGCTGATGGACGCGGCTCGCGTGCCGGAGGATCGGATCACGCTGATTCCGCACGGCGTGGACGCGGCGAAATTCCCGCTGTCCGACGAACAAGACCAGACGGCGGCGCGACAATCGCTGGGACTTGCCCCCGATCAGATCGTGGCGGCGTTTGTCGGACGGTTCGATGAACCGAAGAATGAATCATGGATGATCGACGTGGCGACGGCGAGCCGGGATGCGGGGTTGCCCGTGACGGTGCTGATGCAGGGCGGCGGGCCGCGGGAGTCCGCGCTGCGAAGGCGGATCCGTCAGCGCGGCGCGGCGGAGATCGTGAAGGTGTTGCCCTACGGCGATCCGTTGCCGGTGTATCGCGCGGCGGACGTGGTCATGCTGCCGTCGAGTCTGGAAGGCTTTTCCCTGGTGGGACTGGAGGCGATGTGCGTGGGCCGGCCCGTGCTGCGGACGCGGACGGCCGGGACGTCGGAACAGATCGTGGAGAATCGCACGGGACGATCGACGCCGATCCGCCTGGACCAGTTCGTCGCCGCGGCGGTGGACCTGCTCGGCGACCGCGCCCATCTGCAACGGATGGGGCGCCAGGCCGCCCGTCATGTCCGGGAAAATCTGACTTTGGCGCGACAAGTCGACCAGACGACGGCGTTATACCGACAAATGATCGAAGACGATGCATGGATGCGGGAATGATCGTTTGACGATGAAGACGACAACACGAATCACCGGACGGCGAGCGGCGATGTTGGCGGCTGTGGCGGCCTGCGCGCTGTTGGCGTGGATCGGACATCGGCGTGCAAACGGCGTCAGCGCCGAGGAGCCGGAATCCGCGCCTTCGCTGTCGCAGATCATCGGCCTGCTGAATCTGGAATCCCGCCTGCCCGCCGGCGTGATGCCCACCGGCCGCGGCATCGTCGCGGGCCACGTCGAGGGCACGCCCGACGACGCCTACCTGCCGCATTTTCGCCAGGACCGATTCCGCGGCGTGCTGTTCACCCCGATGTCCGGCCCAGGCCGCATCGGCGAACACCCCCACGCCACCGCCAAAATCCTCTACGGCGCGCAGGGCCTCGCACCCGGCATCGCGCAGGTCCAGGCCTACAGCAGCGATCCCTGGATCACCTCCGGCTTCCTTCGCACCGGCGAAACCGAGCCGCCGCGGACAACCAACGCCCGGCTGTTCAATCACAGTTGGATCGCCGGCCACGACGGGCCGGCGGTCGCCGCCATTCTGCGTCGCGTCGACGCGGTGATCGACGCGCAGGACGTGGTGATGATCGTCGGCGTGGACAACGGGCCGCGGAAGCCGGTGCCGCCCCTGCTGGCGTCGTCGTACAACGCGATCGCGGTCGGCCGCGCCGACGGCAGGTCCAGCGGCGGCTACACCACCGTGGAAGTCGCCGGTCGCTGCAAGCCGGACCTCGTCGCGCCGGGCAGCCTGACCAGCTTCAGCACGCCGGTGGTGTCGGCGATGACGGCGCGTCTGTTGGAAGTGGCGGACGGATTTCCGCCGTCGGTCAATGCCGGCCGCAGCGAAACGATCAAGGCGGTCCTGCTCGCAGGCGCGGAGAAGCCGCTGTCCTGGCGCGCCTCGCCTCAGCATCCGCTGGATGCGCACCTCGGCGCGGGCGTCGTGCGGATCGATCACAGCTACGACATCCTCACGCATCCGGCGAACCCGGCGCAGCCCGGTCCTTCCACGCAAGGCTGGATGTTCACGTTCCTGACGCCGCGGGCGCAGTGGGTGTTGCCTCTTCCACAGCCGTTGCCGGCCGGTCATCTTTCCGCGGCTCTGGTGTGGAACCGGCGCATCGACGGACGACAGTATGTGGACAGCGCGACGCAGCGCGCGATCTGGCTCGACGCGCCGAGGCTGGCGGATTTCGATCTGATGCTGCTCGATGATCGCGATCAGGTTCTCGCGTCGTCCGTGAGCAAGGTGGACAACGTGGAGCTTCTGTGGGTGGACCTGGCGCAGGCGGCGGGCGCGCGGAAGCTGGTGATCGCGCGTCGGGACGCATTGCCCGAGCCTTGGGATTGCGCGTTGGCGTGGCAGTTCCGTTAAGCGAACGGTGTCAGTGCCGCGGTTCCGTGAAATTGCCTGGGGATGTGATGGAAAATCAGGTCATCCAAAGGCCGGTCGCCGAAAGCGTGGAAGCCGTTCTGGTCGCGGCCGGAGTATCCCGTCAGCGCGCCGTCGGGTTCTCTGACGTAGACAACATGTCCGAATCGGCAGGCGCTCAGACAGGTGGCGCGGCGAACCTGAATGTCGAATCCCTCCGGCGAAAGCGACCTGGCCAATTGCAGCAGGTCGAATTCCAGCCCTTCGGGACCACATCCTTCGCAGATCACAAAACACAAATCAAACGGTGCGGGAGCCGTCATCAAGGGTGTCTCCTGCCCCAACCAGTTTTAAAGTGTATCGGCTGGAACAAGCTGCAGTCCAACTTTTTATCCGGGGAAATACGGAGCAAACCGGAGAATAAGATGCATGTATCTTTACGGTTTTCAATGGGATAGAACGGTCGTATGATTGCAGTCCAATCGCGCCGAACGCTCGGGACTGTCGGATCGGTCCATGCCGGCGGCGTTGAGGCCACGGTCCTGATACATTGGTAGGGTGGATGATGACGGATGTATGAACTGACCTGCCCAGCCTGTAGCCACAAGGTCGATCGGCCTTTCGTGCGACTCGGGGCGCGTGCCGCCTGCGAGGATTGTGGTCATCGATTTCAAATCCTCAGTGAACACATGGTGCGTCAGGTGACGCTGCCTCCGGAAGAGTCCACGGAGGACAATCCGCTGTTGCTCGGAGGGAGCAAGGGCAAACCACCGCCGCCGGCGACGGCTTCACGCGGAGGATCACGTGCGGCGGGCAGCGCGGCGAGCGAATCGCCCGCGGCGGCGTCCGGCACATCGGCGCCTGCCGCCCCCGCCGGTGCGGCGACGCGATCCCCGGCCACGAGGGCTGCCACGACTGAAACCAACGCCGAACCTGCCGCGCCGGCCGGACCCGCGCCCGCCGCGACCGGCGATCCGACCCTCCATACGCCGCCCAGTCCGCCGCCCTCGCCCACCGTCGCCAAGATGATCGCCCAGCGCCGCGCCGCGCGAAGGCGTCGGCAATATCTCATCCTGCTCCTCGTCGGCGGCCTGCTCCTGACGCTGATGCTCGTGATGCTCCTGGTCTGGTACGTGACGCGCGGCGACAACGACACCGATGCCGGCGCGACCGATTCCGCCGGCCGCGGAGTGACCGACGCCTCGTCGCTGCCGCCTGATCTGACCCTCTGTTCCGCCGAACCGCTCAGCCGCGACAACCGCTGGCTGTCGATCGATGAGTCGAAGCCGGCCCCGGACACCGACAGCCGGCTGACGGTCAGCGGCGTCAAACTGACCCGTCAGGGCGATCGGCGCACGCTGGTCGCCGAGCTTGCCGCCGCAGGCCCCGACCTCGTGGAACTGGCGATGCTCAGGCTCATGCTCGTTGGCACCAACCAGCGGGTCTTCGCCTATCTGGATATGCCGATGATGCTCGTCGGAGGTTCGGACACCGCCGCGGACCGCAAGCGGCTCAACGTCGTCGTCGCGGTTCCGCCGGAACTGGCCGGTCGCGCCACCGACGCCCTCGGCCGCGCCTCCGTCAGCATGGTCATCCCCGGCGGCGCGATGTTCCATTCCATCATCGTCAAACCGGTCACACGGACGGACCATACGCTGCTGCAGGTGACAGCCTACAATCCGCTGGATCGTCCGCTGCAACGCGCGGTCTTCTGCGTCATGGCTCGCAGCGCCGGCGATCAGACCCTGGGACAGTGGCGGGTGATCTGGACGTTGCCCGTCGGACCCCGCGAACGCGTCGAGTTCGCCGTCCAGGTGCCGCTCGGCGATCCCAACGTCCAGTGGTCCGTTCTGGGCGCCGCCGAGGCTCGCCGCATGTTCGGTCCCGGCCACGGCTGATCGAACTGGAACCCCGGAACCCCGTCCGTAGTCGCTGAACCCAACCTTGTCGCCGGCCCACGACCTATGTTCTTTCCCATCCGCACCGACCGGCGACTGCGACACATCCCCTGGGTCAACTTCGCCCTGATCCTGCTCAACGTCCTGGTCTTCGCCATCACGCGCGACGACATGAACCATGCCCTGGTCCGCGCGGGGCTGCTGACGCCGCTGGCTCCGCGGCTCCACCAGTTCGTCACCTATCCGTTCCTGCACGCCGGCTTCAGCCACCTGCTGGGCAACATGCTCTTCCTGTATGTGTTCGGCAACAGCGTGGAAGACCGCATGGGCCGGCTGGGCTATCTGCTGTTCTACCTCGCCGGCGGGATCACGGCCGGGCTGGGTCATTGCCTGATCGACAACGCCCCCGTCCTCGGCGCCAGCGGCGCGGTCTGTGCCGTCACCGGCGCGTACCTGGCCCTCTTTCCGCTCACCCGCGTCACGGTCGTCTACTGGATTCTCGTGCTGGGCTACTTTGAAGTGCCCAGCCTGCTGGTGATTCTGTTCCAGGTCGTCGAGAACCTGTTCATGCAGTTCGTGCAAAAAGGCCAGGTGGCGTCCACGGCGCACCTCAGCGGCTACGCCTTCGGCTTCATCGTGGGCATGGCGCTGCTGGCCGGTCGTGTGCTGACGCGGGAGCCGTTCGACCTGATGTCGCTGTGGGAACACCGGCTGCGACGCCGGCGCTTCCGCGCGATGGCGCAGGAAGGCTTCCAGCCGTGGGATTACGCGAAAGTCGGCGACCCGCTTCCGCAAGCCGCGGCGACGGCAGGCGGCGCGGGGCCGGCCATCTCCACCCGTGCCGAAGAACTGATGTCGCTGCGGGCCAGGGTGCTCGACGCCATGTCGCGTCATCAATTGCTCGAAGCGGCGGGGCATTACGCGTCGCTGCTGGACCTGGACCCGTCGCAGGTCATGCCGCGCGATATGCAACTGGACCTGGGCAATCAACTGATGTCGGCCGGACAGCACGCCGCAGCCGCACGCGCGTATGAGCTGTTCCTGAACACGTACAAACAGGACGCCAGGCGATCGCAGGTGGAACTGCTGCTGGGCGTGCTGTACACGCGATACCTGGATCGACGGCAGCGGGCGCGGGAGGTGCTGCAGTCCGCCCTGCCCGCGCTGGCCGACGCTTCGCAGCGGGACATGGCCCGCCGGCTGCTCGACGATCTGGGGCCGCCGTAACTGGATTGATTCTGATGACCAGACCTTCCAAACCCGGCTTGTTCATCACCGCCACGGACACGGGCGTGGGCAAGACGGTCACGACGTGCGCCATTGCGATGAGCCTTCGACGCCATGGGCTGCGCGTCGGCGTGCTCAAACCGTTCGCCACCGGATGCCGGCGTGAACGGGAAGGCCTGGTCAGTCCGGACGCCGAAGCTCTGGCTCATTTTTCCGACTGTCGCCAGCCGCTGGAGATCATCAATCCGGTGCGCTTCGCCGCGCCGCTGGCCCCGGCCGTTGCGGCGGAAAAGTCCGGCCAGGCCCTGGCCTGGGACGGTATCGACCACAGCCTCCGCCTGATCCGCCAGAGCAGCGACGTGGTGCTGGTCGAAGGCGTCGGCGGCGCGATGGTTCCCCTCGACGGCCGGGATCCGAAGGTGACCGTGCTGGACCTGGCCCGCAGGCTGGGCTATCCCGTGCTGGTCGTGGCGCGGGCGGGGCTGGGCACGCTCAACCACACCGCCATGACGATCCGCCTGCTGCGCGACGCGGGATGCCGCGTGGCGGGCGTGGCGATCAACGGCTACGAACCCGACGAAGCCCTGGCCGCGCGATTGGATCCGTCGATGCCGGGCAATCGTCAGTGGATCGAGCGCATGAACGGGACGAAGGTGCTGGCCGTGATTCCCCAGGTTCCATGCGACACGGTGGACCCGTCGCGCGCGATGTTGCCGGGAACGATCCTCGACGCGGTGGCGATGACCTACTGGCCCGACGTGCTGGGCGACGCCGGCGAGGATTGAGGCTCCGAGCCGGCGGGGTACTGCGGCCGGAAGATGCGGCGGATCGAGTCCCGGATGCCCGTGAGGCTGGTGATACTCGCCTGGGGCTGATCCAGCGTGCCGCCGACGGTGATGGTGACCAGTTCATCCTTGAACACGCGGAACAGATCGGAAACGGGCGCGAAGGATTTGCCCGCGCGGTTGCGCGTGTGCAGATCGAGCTGGATCGCCAGCGTGTCCAGCTTCATGTCGCCGGAGCCTTCGATGTCGATGGTGTCGGACTGCAACCGCAGCGTGTCGAAGTGGACGTTCCGGCCTTCGACCAGGTACTGGGCGTCCATGCGGTTGAAGCTGCGCGCGGTCGGCGGCGCGGCATTGAGCAGTTGCAGCAGCGCCATCGCCACGGGAACGTCGTACATGGACGTGTTGCGGACGGAGATGGCGCCGCGACCGCGGCGCTGGGCCTCGTCGGCTCCGACTCCCGCGACTTCCAGGTCCGCCGCCACCGTCGCCGGCGGCGAGGTGGTTGTCGCAGCCTCCCTGTCCAGCGGATCCTTCGGATGCAACATGCCCTGCAGCAGCACATCCTCCAGCGTCAGACGGAACTGCCACGCGCCGCTCTCCATTCCAACCTGGCCGTAGCCGTGAACCTTGCCTTCATAGCACAGGCTGTTGAGGTTCCGGATGGCCAGAGTTTGTGGCTCCTCGACCGCGTTGAACAGGTCCACCTGGAGTTCGGTGAGCTGGCGATCGTTGGCGCGCAGGCGGTTCGCGGTCAGTTGCAGGTTGATCCGAGGCCACGTGCTGTCCGTGGTCTGGGCGACGTCGACCGCCATGATTCCGTCGAGTTCCGTGATCGGCACGCCGAGTTGGGCGTGCGCGTCGTGCAGTTCGAGTTTGCCCGTCAGTTGCAGGGCCGGCCTCTGGTCCGTCGGCGGCGCATACCGCAGACGCGCGTCTCGGAACCGGTATCGGCCATCCAGCTCCAGACTGCGGATCACCGTGAGCACCGGCTGGG
>JADLAP010000199.1 GCA_020848195.1 Phycisphaeraceae bacterium | reverse complement strand
TCATCGGTCAGGACACCACGAGCTACGGCCAGGACATCGGCTACAAGCCGGGTCTTTGTGGTCTGCTGAAGGAACTGAACGCACTTGCCGGCGAGCACGGCGGGGCGTGGCTGCGGCTGATGTACGCCTATCCCTCGTGTTTCACGGACGCGATGATTGATTCCATCGCCGGGTTGCCGCATGTGCTCAAGTACATCGATATGCCCTTGCAGCACATCGACGACACGGTGCTGGACCGGATGAAGCGCCGCACGAGCCGCAAGCTCATCGAGACGTTGCTGGCGAAGCTGCGCGGGCGTGTGCCGGACATGGCGATTCGGACCACGTTCATCAGCGGATTTCCCGGTGAAACGGACGATCAGCACGCGAGTCTGGTGGCGTTCGTCAAAGAGGCGGATTTCGAGGCGATGGGCGTGTTTGGCTATTCGCCGGAGCCGGGCACGCCGGCGGGGACGATGCACGGCAAGGGTCAGGCTGTGACGGAGGACGTGATCCAGCGGCGGGTGGAGGAGCTGATGCTGGCCCAGCAGGACGTGGTTTTCGCCCGGCAGGCGCAGGCGGCGAAGGACGGAGTGAAGCTGGACGTGCTGGTGGACGCGGCGGCGAAGACGGAAGGCAAGGCGACGGCCGGAGTGGGACGCGGAGGGAAGCTGTATGTGGCTCGCAGCCGCAGGCAGGCTCCGCAGATCGACGGCGTGACGTATGTGCAGTCGCGGGCGAAGCTGGCGGCAGGTGAGGTGGTGGAGGCGCAGGTGGTGGCCAGCGACGGGTACGATCTGGTGGCAAGGCCGGTGGAGGAGATGGGGCGTCGGGGTAAGGTGAGTTTGCCGGTGGTGGGGTAGCGTCGGGACGCGACAAGTCGCGGCGCTTCGTACAGATTCATGCGATGCGACGTGGTTTACCCGACCAGCACTTCTTCCAATTCGCGGGCTTTCATGGACCAGCATTCATTGTTCAATCGCTGTCGAGCGGCGAGCTGAGGCGAGGGCGCGCCGGTGGCGGCACGGTGGGCGACGGTGCGCACGAGGTCGTCGGCGTCCACCACGAGGTCGGCTGCGTCGGTCCAGTCCAGAATGCCGGGCAGCAGTCGCGTGACCACCGGGCGGCCTGTGGCGAGATATTCCTTGAATTTCAGCGGCTGCATGGCACGCGTGACCGGCTGGTCGGCGTAGGGCATGACCAGCACGTCGGCGGCGGCGGCCAGCGCGGGCAGTTGGCGGTAGTCCATCGGGCCGGGCATGACGATGTGATCGGCTCGCAGCAACCGCGGGTGCGGATCCTGCGTGGGGCCGACGAGGGCGAGCGTGCCGCCGAGCTTCGCC
Source organism: Phycisphaeraceae bacterium (assembly GCA_020848195.1). Lineage (GTDB taxonomy): Bacteria > Planctomycetota > Phycisphaerae > Phycisphaerales > Phycisphaeraceae > JADLAP01. Next base: position 7,665 of record JADLAP010000199.1, on the reverse strand, counting down.
AGCGCCATGCACCAGTCCACGTCGAGCCGGCGATCGACCAGGCCCCAGAACAGCATCCACGGCCGGGGCCGCTCGGTCAGCCACGGCGGAGCCAGCAGGGTTGCCTGCGACCAGTGTTGCAGGTCGATGCCATGCGTCAACACCCGCGGCTCCCAGCTTTCCCGCCGGGTCCGCAGACTGCCCGCCAGATGATGCGACACCGCCACGATGTCGTCCGCACGGCTGACCAGATGCGTTTCCATGTCGCTCATGGCGGTACTGTCGAGTCCCGGCCAGGCGGCCAAGTCGTCCACGCAGTAGTACACCCAGCGGTCGACGTCGAGCTTGCCCACGAGGTCTGCCGCGATGGGCAAGGTGGTCATGGCGACGCGGCGGATGCCGGGCTGACGCGGTCCCAGCGAGGCCGTCACCGCGGCGATCATCCGTTTGGCGTTGAACCGCCTCTGCCACGGCTTGCGAAATCCGGGCCACATGATGGGGCTGACCACCTGCAGGTTTGCCGGGCCATCATCGCGTAACTTCCGGGGGCGGCGGCTGGTCCACACCTTGAGCTTGGCGGCCACTTTGGCGGCATCCTCGCGGCACAGGCGCGGCCAGCGGGTTCCGATCGTGTTCACCCACAGCACATCCCACCGCGCCAGCAGATGCTTGACCATGTGCTGCGCGCTGGAGGGGTGGCGGGCCCAGTCATCGGAAAACACCACCAGTTGCGGTCGTGGATTGCCCTCGTGCGCCGACATCCTATGATTCCTTGGCCCGCCCCTGTTTCCATCGGCCGTTTGACGTTCAGCGGTCCAGTCGTGAGGATGTGAGGCATCATGGGCATTGAAACCGCACCACCGACGGACATGTTTCTGACCACGCAGTTGCAGAAGGTTCTCAACTGGTCCCGCAGGTCCAGCTTGTGGCCGATGCCGTTCGCCACGGCATGCTGCGGCATCGAACTGATGGCCACGGCATCGAGCCGGTACGACCTGGCGCGGTTCGGGGCCGAGGCGATGCGGTTCAGCCCCCGGCAGAGCGATCTGATGATCGTGGCCGGCCGGGTGGCGATCAAGATGATGCCCGTGCTGCAGCGGATTTACCTGCAGATGACCGAGCCGAAGTGGGTGATTTCCATGGGCGCCTGCGCGTCCACCGGCGGCGTGTTCGACACCTACGCGACGGTGCAGGGCGTGGATCAGTTCATTCCGGTGGATGTGTATGTGCCGGGCTGCCCGCCCAGGCCGGAGATGCTGATGGAAGGGATCATGGCGATCCAGCGTCACATCGATCAGGATGGCCTGCCGGCGAAGAAGCAGCGGCATCCGCTGGGCATCACGGTGCAGCCGACGCACACGGTCCGCCCGCAGCCGGCCCCGCTGACGGTCAGCGTTCGAGGCTGACGCCTACTGCAAATAGAGCACATGGTTGAGCACGGCCGGGCCGTTGACTTCCCGCAGGCCCGCCCGGATGGGCTGTTGCAGCGCCTGGGCTTTGGCGTTGGGGAACCGGAACCGTCTGAGGATGGACTGGCCCGCCTTGAGGTTGGAGATGATCCGTTCCTGCCGGGGAAAGCCCTGAAGGTTGGCGAATGCATACAGCGACACCGGCGACATGCCGTGGTTGGTCACCAGTTGCGTGACGATCACGTCTTCCGTGTCGGCGTCCTTGCCTTCCACGGACAGGTTGGCGTCGAAGCGGATGTCCTTGAGTCCCAGTTCCATCGGCGTGGTGAAGCGCACGTTGTAGCGGCGCACCGAGCTGAACTCCAGTTCCGCCACCAGTTCCTTTTCCCCGGCGACTTCCGAGGCGGGGAAGGACAATTCGACGGGAATTTCGTACTCCTGCCCGGCTGCGATGGAGAAGAACACCCGCTGCGGCGAGATGTGCCACTTTTCCGGCTCGACGACCATCAGGTGGCCGCTGACGGTGCGAGGCCAGGGATTGCGCAGGATGAGCACGCGGGGATGCACCGTCTGACGGGATTCAATGAAGGGATCGTTCATGGTGAACGAGGACCGGAACGTGGCCAGTTCGATGTCCGCGCCGTCGATGAAGCAGGGGGTGGAGGAGAGCGTGAGTTGGTGCCGGCCGTTGACCAGGGGCGGGGTGGAGATGTTGCCCCAGACGTCCATGACCTGTGGATTGGGGCCGAGGTAGAGATTGACGAGGGTGTTGTCGTCCTGGGCCTGCTGGTTCCAGGCCGCCAGCAGACCGCCTTCGGCGCCGTCGAGGATCAGGCAGGGGATGCCGCGTGCGAGGTTGAACCGTCCGACCACTTTGCGTCCCGCCATGAGATGGGCGATCTGGGCATAGACGCCCAGCAGCGGATCGGGATGCAGGCGCAGTTGCGGTTGCGTGGAGACGGTCCAGGGCAGGGTGAGATACAGTCCGTCGAAGCTGGCTTCCCAGGCGCAGAGCATGCGGATGGCCAGGTCGTCGATACGGCGGGGATGCGCAAGCTCCGTGGCGGGGGGCAGCTCCAGATGGGCCAGCAGTCCGGCGTCGCCGCCGACGCTTGAGTCCGGGGAATCGGAGCGATCGGGAAACAGCTTGCGCCAAGGGGCCAGATATTCGCCGAACATCTCCGGCCTGACCGCCTGCGACACGTGCAGCACCATGCTGTCCGCCCCGCGGCTGTCCGCGTTTTCCTGCTGATCCAGCCGCCACGGCAGCACCATGCGCGGCTGCGGAGCCAAGCGCTGGAGCTGATGGCGGATGTCGGCCAGCCGGGGCGTCAGTTCCGGCTCATACGCCGACGCCGCGTTGGGAACCTGCGTCAGCCACCACGACTGCACGCGCTGGCCTTCCCGCAGCAGCACCGGCTTGAGCATCGGCTCCCAGTAATTCCGCGCCGTCTCGGACAACTCGAACGGCGAACGGTCGTCCAGATCCATCCGTTTGGCCATCTGCCTGGGCAACGGGCTGAAGCTCAGCGCCACCCGGCCTCCATGGCCCAGCATGGATTCGATCACCTGGTCCAGCGTGGCCAGCCGTTGATCGATCGTCGTATCCGTGGTTTCGTCGCTCCAGGCACTGACGGTCAGATTCGTCAGATTCAGCGCGCCCATCATCATCGGCGTCAGATTCAATTCCTCGTCCGGCAGCCCCTCGGCGAGGATGCCGAACCGGGTCAGGTCGGAGACCGACTTGGCCTTGATGTCGGGAAGCCACAGCATCGCGGCCAGGGTGCGGGCGACGGCGATGGCTTGACCCGGCGGTTTCGCCGCGCCGGCGTCGATCGCGTCGCCGTGGTCGTGGACGATCATGTCCACGAGATACCAGCCGAACCGGGGCAGCGTCGGCGTCCAGTTCCACACCGGCGAAGCGCCGTCGCCCAGCGCCTGCTTCAGCGTCGCCACCGGTGCAAGCCGATGGTCGTACACCGTCACCTCGGCGTCCAGAGGCCGGCCCGTCAGGTCGCGGACCTCCATGGTCAGCTTCGGCTTCTGCGGATGACGGATCACGTTCACCGGGCTGGAGGTCCGGATGGCGATGCTCGGCAGTTGCCAGATGCCCACGTTGTCGAACCAGGCTTCGCCGCGGATCTGCGTCAGCACAATCTGATGCTCGCCCAGGAGCGAAGCGGGATCGCTGGTCTGCTGCCGCAGTTCCACCTGCACGCCGATCCACGCGGCGTTGCCGTATTCGCCGGTCAGATTCAGGCTTACCGACTCCCACTGGCCTCCGGTCCGAAGCGGGGGCGTCTGCGTCATGCTCGATTCGATCAGCTTGCCGTAGCCGTCCACGAAGTAGGCGAACACGACCGCATGGCTGGTGGTCAGTTCGCTGGTGCGGACCTGAGCGGTGACGCGGTAGTTGCTGCTGGGCACAGCCGGGATGGCGCCGACTTCCAGAAACGCCCCGGCATTGCTGCCGTCCAGCCCCAGGTACGGGCAGTGATTGCCCTGTTCCTGCTGAGGATGGTCGAACCGTACGTCGGTGTAGTTCGGATAGCCCTTGGCGGCGATGAGATGATCGTGCAGGGGGAGCTTGCTGAACGCGGCGTCGCCGTGCCGCGGCGGCGTACCGATCCGATACCAGCTCATCGGCATGTCTTCAAAGTTGCCCTGTGCCGCTTCCTCGAAATCGAACATCCGCACCAGCCGGCTGTCCAGGGGGCCTGCCATCGCGGTTCGGCCGGCGAGGATCAACACCAACGCCACAGCCAGACCCGTCAGGCAAGCCCGCGGCGTCCGAAACCATCGCGCCCCTCGTCCGCTTGTCGGCGAGCGCTTCATGAATCTTGTTATCGGTCGTCCCGACCCCACGCCTGCAATGCTGACGAGGGAACAATGACGAATGACAGGTCCGCAAGCCCCGGGGCGAGTCTTCGAGCCTTGGGGGTTCTTGCGTCATGCGGGACGCGCGGGCAGTTTGCCCGCGGCTGGAAATCAGGCTACCTGCAAGGCTCAGCCCGCCTTGTTCGCGCCGCCTTCCGCCACCAGCGTGCTGGCACGGAAGAGGCTTTCAAATGTCCCGGCGTCCGTCCACCAGCCTTCGAGCACCTCGTGGGTCAGGTCGCCCCGCTTGAGGTAGTAGTTGTTGACGTCGGTGATCTCCAGCTCGCCCCGCTTGGAAGGCTCCAGCGTCTGGCAGACCTTGAACACGTCATTGTCGTAGAAGTAGATGCCCGTCACCGCCAGGTTGCTCGGCGGATCCTGCGGCTTCTCGATGATTTCGACGATCTTGCCGTCGACCAGCTTAGCCACGCCGAACCGCTGCGGGTCTTCCACTTCCTTGAGCAGGATTTTGCCGCCGGAGGAGTGGGTGAAAAAATCGCCGCTGGCCTGGCGGATGTTCTTTTCGATGATGTTGTCGCCGAGGATGACGCAGATTTTGCCGCCGTCGGCGAAGTCTTCCGCGAGCTTCAGGGCGTCGGCGATGCCGCCTTCGCCTTCCTGATAGGCGTCTTCCAGGTGGCGGATGCCCAGTTGTTTGCCGTTCTTGAGCAGTTTGAGGAAGTCGCCGGCATGTTCGCCGCCGGTGACGATCAGGATTTCCGAGATGCCCGCGTTCAGCAGGCATTGGATGGGATAGTAGATCATCGGCCGGTCGTACACGGGCAGCAGATGTTTGTTGGTGACCAGGGTCAGCGGACGCAGTCGTGACCCCAGGCCGCCGGCGAGAATAACACCCTTCATGATCTCTCCCTTCTCATGGTGAATGTCGGCGTCATTGTAGCTGCCGAAGGACCCAACCCGAATGACGCATCACAGGCCTTGTTCCAGCCGCGGGCAAACTGTCCGCGCGTCTCGCGGCATCATCGCAGGTCGCTGACGTCGTACGCCTGCCCGGTGGACAGCGTGCCGGCGGTCTCGGACGGCTGTTGCCGCAGACGACGGTATTCATCGGCCAAAAGGGTGATGACCTGTTGCCGGAAGGAGCCGCCTTGTCCCGAATCGCTGAGCGTTTCGCCGGGGGCCATGTCGGCGCACAGGGCGTTGTTCGTCAGCAGCGTGACGGTCTGGCCGTCGTCCACGTACTGGATGAGCTGCAACTTGACGTGGCCCGGAGGCACAGCCGCCACCGCGCCGGTTTCCAGCTTGGTCAGCGACGTTTCGATGGCGGTCTTCATGTCGCCGCCGGCGTTGCCCAGGGCCTTCTGCAGCAGCGGCACCGCCTCGTCGCCGAAGCGTTCGCGGAACATCACCACGCCCGCGACGCTGGGATTGCGCTCGAAGGTGTCCACGTAGGCGTCTTCGATCAGGTCGTTGTTGTCGATCCAGAAATGCAGCCGGCGGGCGACGAAGGCGCTGGGCGTGCCGTTGTGGACCGCCGCGAAGTTGCGCAGCGCCCGGGAAACGCGGGGGCCTGCGCGGACGATGGCGTTGCGGGCGTCGAACAGACCCTGCCCGGTCACATCGCGCCCCATCTCGCCGATCGCCGCCGTGTAGAGTTGCTCCAGCCGCGATTGCAGAATGCGATCCGCCACATAAGCCATGGTGTCCGGGTATCGTCGTGTCTCCGCCAGCAGACGCCGACCGGAGTAGACGGCGTAATTTGGATAGCCGCGGATCAGGGCGTCGGACGCCAGGCGTCGCATCACGGGATCCGCGTGCCTGGTCGCCAGGTCGAACAGCGGACTACGACCATTGAGCGGGTGCATCAGAGCAATCTGACGCATCGCTTCCATGACCAGCGGCAGACGGTGCTGGTCGGCGGAGGTGACGATGTCCACCAAGTCGTCCATCTTCGAACTGTGGAGCAGTTCGGAGATCGTGGTATTGACCGTCGGCAGGGGAGCCGAGTTCATCACTTCATGCCGGGGCTTGACGATCCGTTCCGCATCGGAGGCGGCAAGGCTCCTGGCGAAGTACGAATCTGAAGCCGCCATGCTGATGTTGGTGAGCTTGGCGGAACGGGGAGAAGAAATCGGCGGCGTGACGGCGGCAACCGTCTGGGGCGCCGGTTCAGCGGTGGTCGCCGGGGTCGGCACAGAGGTGGCTGGACGTTCAACCACCTTGATCGGTTCAGCCTTGGGCGCGGGGGGGACTGGCGTCGCCACGGGCGATGGTTTCGGTTCAGGTTGATGGTCCGGTTCAGGCTGCACGACGGGAGCCGGTGCGGGAGTGACCACGGGTTCCACCTTGGTCTGCGGCTTCGGGGCCGGAGCAGGGGCGGGGGCCGGTGTCGCGGCCGCGACGGTCGCCGGCTTCGGCTCCGGCGCAACGACGACCGGCACGGGGGCCGGCGCGGGTTCCGCCGCACGGGCCGGCACAACGCTGGCCATCTGTTCCGGCTTGCGGTCCGGCAGCTTCACGCCCGCATGGCTGGCGCGATATTCCAGGTATTCCCGTTCCACTTCGGCTGTGTTCCGATCGGGACTGGCGGGCTTGGGAGAGGACTGGCAGCTCATCATCGTCAGTGCCGCCACGCATCCCGCAACAACGACCCATCTGTCACGCATGAGATAGTCTCCGTGCCGGCCGCCCGTCGTCGGGCGACGCGGAAAACCAGTGAACTGAACTGGGAATGCTGACGTCAGGACGACGCGACGTCAACTCCTGGCTTTCGCTATCACCGCGGTGAGATGTTTGGCGGCAGCGGCGATGTCGTCAAGCCGGTGGTCGCCTGCCTCTCGCTCGATCATGCACGCACCGGCGTAATCGTGTTCCGCCAGCACCCGCACGAACGCCGGCCAATCGACCTCGCCCGTGCCGACGACCACTTCCTCGCCCCACGTGCCCTTGACCTTCGTCCGCCGGGCGTCCTTGATGTGGACCTGCTTCACGTAAGGCATCAGGCTTCGCAGCGCGGCAATCGGGTCGCCCATGTCGTAGAGGATCATGTTGGCTGGATCGAAGTTGACGCCCAGATTGGTCGCGCCCCGGCGATGAAGGTCCTTCATCGTCGCCGCCAGCGTCGGGCCGTCTTCCTGGCCGGTTTCAAACAGCAGGCCCACGCCCTGCTCGGCGAACAGCCGGGCGACTTCCACGATGCGGGCCATCAGCTTGATCGCTTCGGGATCCTTCGCGTCATGCGGAATGAAGCCGGCATGGAAGCTCACCAGCTTCAGCCCCATGTTCTTCGCCTTGCGGGCGGTTTCCGCGGCGATGGCGCGGTTGCCTTCCCAGTGCGGGTCAGGCCCGAGACCGCCGGTGGCGCGGATGGATTCCAGCGTGGAATAATCCTCGCCGATCGTGCCGAACATGCCGGACGTCACGCGGATGCCGCGATTGG
>JADLAP010000364.1 GCA_020848195.1 Phycisphaeraceae bacterium | reverse complement strand
TAAGGAGGGTAATTGTATTTCTCATACAAGGCTGTTTTAATAGTGAACGTAAAACTTTCAAACCCTTACAATAGCCCGAAGTACCAAAAAATAAAATTGATTTCAAAATTTTAGCGCGTATATTTTTGCACCGGCACCTGTTATATCTCCCCAATACTGGAAATTATCATGTTTTTCACCTTTATTTAGGAGGCCATTGTACGATCGATTTCTGTACAGGAAAAAGTGTGCACGACAAATCCGTCCTGTTTATCCGCCTCATCCCAACCTTCTCCTCAGGGAGAAGGGGCTTTTGGTCGAATTTGTCGTGCACCCCACTTGTGGAGAAGGGAGGAGGTGTTTGTGTGTTCGTTTGCCTCGACCAGAAGGCCGGGGGCACGAAAGTCCCCATCACTTCTCCGGTTGTTTGCGCGAGGGATAGAAGCGAAAATCCTTTGGCCGCGCGTAACTACGGATTACTTCGGTCGAAGCGACCTCGCAATAACGCGCTGACAAAGATTGAAGCGGATAGCCCGGCCCGAGCCTTGAGGGACGCGCCCAAATTCTTCGATCCGTACATCGTAATAAATCCCCCGTCCTGACCAAAGCGTCAGGACACCCCCTTTACAAGGGGAAGGAACAGCCCTTTCCAAAGAAGCAAAAACCTGATAACTTTCATTTTGCAGATTTCCAAATAATGTTACTTTCGCCTGCGCAAAAAACAAGAAATAATATTCAGAATATATGTCACAATTAAAAGGTAAAATTTCTCAGATCATCGGTGCGGTGGTTGACGTTTCGTTTCAAGGCGAAAAAGTGAAGCTCCCCAACATCCTGGATGCAATGGAAGTAACCCGTCCGGACGGAGTAAATGTGGTGCTGGAATGCCAGACACACATCGGGGAAGACACGGTCCGTGCTATTGCGATGGACTCTACAGACGGATTGAGCCGCGGAACCGAAGTACGTGCTTCCGGAGCTGCGATCAAGATGCCTATAGGTGAAAAGATCAACGGGCGTCTTTTCAACGTGGTAGGTGAGGCCATTGACGGCCTTCCACAGGTTGAAAAGCAGAACGGATATGCCATTCACCGCAACCCTCCTAAATACGAAGACCTTTCTACCTCTACGGAGATCCTGTTTACCGGTATCAAGGTAATTGACCTTCTGGAACCCTATGTAAAGGGCGGAAAGATCGGTCTGTTCGGTGGTGCGGGAGTAGGGAAAACAGTACTGATCCAGGAGCTGATCAACAACATTGCAAAAGGATACGGAGGACTTTCGGTTTTCGCAGGAGTGGGGGAACGTACCCGCGAAGGGAACGACCTTATGCGCGAGATGATCGAAGCAGGCATTATGAACTATGGAGACGCCTTCAAGCACTCCATGGAAAAAGGCGGATGGGACCTCTCCAAAGTGGATGTAAATGCTTTGAAAGATTCTAAGGCTACATTCGTATTCGGACAGATGAACGAACCACCGGGGGCCCGTGCACGTGTGGCCCTTTCCGGACTTACCATTGCGGAATATTTCCGTGACGGGGATGAAAAATCGGGCGGACGTGACATTTTGTTCTTCATCGACAATATTTTCCGTTTCACACAGGCAGGTTCCGAGGTATCGGCACTGCTCGGACGTATGCCTTCGGCAGTAGGATACCAGCCTACACTCGCATCCGAAATGGGTGTGATGCAGGAGCGTATCACTTCTACCAAGCGCGGATCTATCACTTCCGTACAGGCGGTTTATGTACCTGCGGATGACTTGACCGATCCGGCTCCGGCAACAACCTTTGCTCACCTGGATGCTACCACGGTATTGAGCCGTAAGATCGCGGAGCTGGGAATTTACCCTGCGGTGGATCCGTTGGATTCTACTTCACGTATTTTGACCCCGGCCATTGTGGGTAAGGAACATTATGAGTGCGCACAGCGTGTTAAAATGATCCTGCAGCGCTATAAAGAACTTCTTGACATCATCGCCATCCTCGGTATGGATGAGCTTTCGGACGAAGACAAACTGGTAGTGAGCCGTGCAAGGCGCGTACAGCGTTTCCTGTCACAGCCCTTCCACGTAGCGGAAGCGTTCACCGGTCTGAAAGGTGTGCTTGTTTCCATCGAAGACACCATCAAAGGCTTCAACATGATCCTGAACGGGGAAGTGGATGACCTGCCCGAGGCAGCATTCAACCTGGTAGGAAGCATCGAAGAAGCAAAAGAAAAAGGCAAGAAGATATTGGCGGGAGCGAAGTAGACCTCATCCCCGGCCCTTCTCCCATAGGGAGAAGGGAGAAAATACAAAGCCCGACCTCTCTGTCGGGCTTTTTTTTAT
>JADLAP010000198.1 GCA_020848195.1 Phycisphaeraceae bacterium | reverse complement strand
GAACCTGCGGATGAAGGAATTGGTCGATCGTCGGGAACTGGGGAGGGTCTTGATGGTGCGCCGGCGCCACGGGCTGGCAACGCACACCTGGCCGGACTTCGCCGATTCGTGGCATGTGAAGCCGGAATTGAACCGGGGGATGTGGGCGGACGATGCGTCCCACGCCGTCGATTTCATTTACTGGCTGCTGGGGATGCCGCACTCGGTCGTGGCCGAGATCGGCACGTTGGTGAACCCCAATGTCCCGGACGATAACGGGGTGGCGGTCTTCCGCTACGAGGGCGCCCTTGCCGAGGTGGGCTGCTCATTCACCTGCATGACCGGCGAGAACACCACCGAGATCACCTGCGAGAACGGCGTCATTATCCAGAATTACGGCGACGCCGTGAGCTGCGGCGCGCCGCGGCAGCCGGGCGCGGTCGGGCTGAAATGGTTCGTTCGCGGCGACAAGCAGTGGACCGACAGCGGCATCCCCTCGCCGGAAAGTCACGGGGCGCGGATCGCCGGGCTGGCGCCCGAACTGCTCGCCTTCTGCCAGGGTCGGCGCGGACCGATCGCTACGGCGCGCCAGGGACGCGACGTGCTGGCGATGACGCTGGCCTGCTATCGCTCCAGCGAAGGCGGCCGTCGTATTGCCTTGTCGTAATTGAAATCTGTGAACCAATCCAACGCATTGTTCAGGAGACCAAAACGTGGCCAAATCCAAACCCAGTCCTAACGGCGCGATGCGCAGGCATCCGAATATCCTGCTGCTGGCGATCGACTCGCTTTTGCGTACCCACATGAGCTGTTATGGGTATTCGCGGCTGACCACACCCCACATGGATCGCTTTGCCCGCGGCGGAACCTTGTTTGAGAACACCTTCAGCCCGCACGTTCCGACGACGCCGGCCTATTCGTCGATGTTGACCGGGCGCGACTGCTTCGGAACCGAGGTCGTCGCCCTGCGCCACCAGGGTGGATTGCCCAAAAAGGTCAAGACGCTGGCGGAGTTGTGCCGGGGTGCCGGTTACGACACCACCTGCGTCGGATTCGGCTGGAATCCGGCCAGCCGCGGCTTCGATAAGTACATCGAGTTTTCCGGCTGGGGCGCCTGGAATGCCGGGCGCAGCCCCAAGGCGCAAAATCTCAACGAGGTTGCCCAGCCGGAGATCGACCGCCTGGTCGAACAAAAGCGCAAGACGGGCCAGCCGTGGTTCATGATGCTGCGCCACATGGACCCGCATTCGCCCTATCTGCCGCCCGAGCCTTTCGACCGGATGTTCTATCACGGCGACGAGCTGGATCCGCGCAACAAAAGCCTGGAACCGGTGTATAACTTCAAGCCATTTGCGGACTACTTCCGCACCTGGTTTCCGCCCGGCTGCACGGACAAGGATTACATCATCGCCCAGTACGACGGGGCGGTCGCGTACATGGACGCCTGCATCGCGCGGATCTTCACCCAGCTCGAGGCGCTGGGAGCGCTGGACGACACGATCGTGGTCATCAACGGCGACCACGGCGAGACGCTCTACGACCACGAATGCTGGTTCGACCATCACGGCATTTACGACGTGACGCTCAAGGTGCCGCTGATCATCCGCTATCCGGGCCGGGTTCCGGCGGGGCGACGGATCGACGGTTATAACCAGCATAAGGATCTGGTCCCGACGCTGATGGAACTGGCCGGGATCCGCACCCGCGCCCCGTTCGACGGGCAGTCGCTGATGAAGCTGGTGCGCGGCGAGGCGACGAGCTTCGACAGCGAGTTTTATCTCACCGAATGCACCTGGCAGCGCAAGCACGGCTGGCGCACGCCGCAGTGGAAGCTGATTGTCGCCCTGGAGCCTGATTTCCATTTCAAACCGCAGGTGGAGTTGTACAACCTGGTCGAGGATCCCGACGAGAATCGGAACGTCGCCCAGGAAAATCGGGAAATCGTCGAGGTGTTGCGCGCCCGGATGGAGGCGTGGATCGCGCGCCGGGAAAAGGAGACCGGCGTCAGCAACCCGATGCACCGGCAGGGGGATTGGCACGGGCACAAGGGAGTGGCGGCGTTTAAGAGCAGCCAACAGGCGTACGACACGCTGCACATCGGCGATCCCAAGCAGGCCGCGACATTGCAGCAGAAGAACAAGTACGCCACCCGCGGCGAACACACCCCCGGCGCTGAATCCGACGATGCCGCGCAGTTGATCACCGTCATCGGGCGCGGGCACGGCGGGACGCGGGCGATGAGCCACACCCTCAGCCAGAGCGGTGTCTACATGGGCAACACGCTCAACGTCAGTGGCGACCTGCTGCCGCCGCAACCGATGTACGATGCCTGCCGGATCATTTCCCGGCACGTCGTCCACAAGGGTGGAACCGAGTGGGACTTCTCGAAGCTGCACACCATGCCCATCGATCCGGAGTTCCAGAAGCTGATCAAGCAGTACCTGGCGGATGTCCTGGCCAGTCCCGCCGTCCGCAAGGGGTGGAAGATTCCCGAGACGACGCTGGCGCTGCCGTGGCTCGTGCGCATGTTCCCCGAAGCGCACTACATCAACTGGGTGCGCGATCCGCGCGATTCCATTCTTGCCGGCCATCTGACCGACGACCTCGAGCAGTTCAACGTGCCGGTGGATGCGACCGACGACCTGCGCCTGCGACGGGCGATCAGTTGGAAATATCAGGCGGAATTGATTCTCGCCACGCCCAAGCCCAAACACTGGTTGACCGTGCGGTTTGAGGATTTCATCCTCGACCAGGATGCGACGCTGAAAAAGATCGGCGAATTTCTGGGCGTGCCGATGGTGAAGATCGCCGTCCGTCCCGAGTCCGTCGGACGATGGAAGACCGCCCAGGGACGCGTCGATTTTGACTTCCTGCGGGATAATATGAAAGCGCTGGGCTACGAATTGCCGGCGCCCCGCCGAGCGGTCAAACCGGCGCGGCCCAAAGCGGCGGCCGCGCGCTGAATCTGGCGTACAGGCTGATGCGCCCCGGCAATGGAGAAACGGAACATGATTCGCAAAGCGTTCGTGATGTCGGTGAACGACGGGCAGCAGCAAGAGTATGAGCGGCGACACCGCCCCATCTGGCAGGAGTTGGCCGACACGCTCAAGGCGCACGGCGCGCACAACTACTCGATCTTTCTGCATCCGCGGACGGGGCAACTGTTCGGGTATGTGGAGATCGAGGATCAGGCCCGCTGGGACGCGATCGCGCGGACGGATGTCTGCCGGCGCTGGTGGGCGCACATGCGCGAGCTGATGCCGTCCAATCCGGACAACAGTCCGGTCTCCGT
>JADLAP010000363.1 GCA_020848195.1 Phycisphaeraceae bacterium | reverse complement strand
GCCCTGGTCTTCCTCAGTGGCGACACCCTGCACGGCGAACTGGTCTCCGTGGACCCGCGGCAGGGGGTGACATGGAAGCACCCGGACGCGGCCGTGCCGATCGTCTTCGGGCTCCCGAACCTGCGCGAGATCAAGCTCGCGCCGGGTCCCGTCGAGTCCGCCATGCGTGACGCCACCGCCGTGATCTACCTCACCAACGATGACCAGGTGCTGGGGACGCTCGTGGGGATCACTGATGCGGCGGTGCTGGTGGACACGGCCTATGCCGGGCGCCTGACGCTGGTGCGGAGCATGGTCAGAAGCATACTCCCGGGTACCAAGGCGGCAGGCTTCACGTACGAGGGGCCGACGGGCATGGACGGGTGGACGGCCCAGCGCGGCGGCGGCGGCACCTGGACCTTCAAGAACGGGGCTCTGGTCTCCACCGGCCGCAATGGCTTCATCGGCCGTGACGTCGGCATCCCTGACGTGGCGAGCATTTCACTGGACCTGGCGTGGCGCGGTCAGCCGCAGTTCACCCTCAGTTTCTGCGGTGAGCGTGTCGACAACCCGAACCAGGGCGCCTACGTGCTGAACATCAGCGGCGACTACTTCAACCTCTACCGCTTCAGTCCGCAGAGCGGCTCCAACGAGCTGGGCTCGTTCAACCAGGCGGGGTTTGCGCTGAAGGGCAGTGCCCGCCTGTCGGTTTACGTTGATCGCACCAAGAAGAGCGTGGCCCTGATGCTCAACGGCGTTCTCGTCCGGCAGTTCACCGACAGCGCCAGCAAGGCGCCCGCCGGCAAGTGCCTGTCTCTGGGCTGCAACCAGGGGTTACTGCGCGTCAGCAACATCACCGTGGGCAAGTGGGACGGCAAAGCCGACGCCGGAACCACGACGGCCGGCGGCGAGGAGGCCGGCAGCGACGACTGTCTCCACTTCGCCAATGGCGACAAGGTGCGCGGCAAGCTCAAAACCGTCACCAACGGCAAGATCACCTTCGTCACCGCGTACGCCACCATGGATGTACCACTGGAGCGGGTGGCCACGATGGAGTTCGGCAAGGCGGGCCTGGAGCGCGCCCGCCGCAACGCCAATGACGTCCAGCTGGTGTTCGCGTCTGGAGCGCGCATCACCGTGGGGCTGGAACAGCTGGCGGCGGGCCGGGTGACGGGGGCCTCGGAGAACTTCGGCAACATGGCCGCCAAGCTCGGGGCGTTCGCCAAGGTGTACTTCAATATCTATGATGACCGTCGGGAGGCCGATGTCGGCGCTGGGGAGTGGTGAATGGTGCCCGTTCCGCCCGGGCGCCCACCCTCCGGCCACTATACCGATACCCGGCGGTGGCGGATGTTGGCCTACGGCCAGATGATGGTGCCATCGGCATCGGCATACACCCAGTAGGCGCGCCCGGGTTCACACCACGCTGCCGGTTCTGCCATGGCAAAGCCGTGGCGCGGCTGCCAACTCCAACAGGTGCCGACCCCGCGGGTGCCTGCCGGGCTACGGCTGATGGTGCCGGGACCGACCAGGTTCCAGCCGCGCTCCAGCACGACGCCGGGGGTGGCCGGTCGTCGGCCTTGCACCACGAGCGTGAAGGCTTCGGCAGCGTAGGCAAAGTAGCCGCTGCTTGCCGCCAGAGCCGGTACCGGCACATAGCCGTCGCGCGGGTCCCAGCCCCAGAGGCTGCGGATCTGCGGGTGTCTGAGCACGGCCTCGGCGGCTGCGGCGTCGAGTTCGAGCGGCAGCGATATAAGGTTCCACCCGGCGGGCACCAACAGGGAGAAGGACTCGAGGTCGCGCTCGGCGCCGTTGTCGCCTGTGTCCGTCGTCACCGGCGTGTTGTCGAGCGTCACCTCCTGGCCGCCCGCCGACACGACCCAGGGCGTACCGCCGCCCATGCAGTTGCCGGCGGCGTCCTGTAACGGGATGTTGCCGGTGGTGCTCAGGCGCGTGACGGTCAGCGCCGCTACCGCGTCCTCCGGGCGAACCGTGTAATCGACGGTCACTGCCTGCCCCCAGTAGGGCGGGGTGACCGCGACGGTGGCTCCGGTGTTCAGCGCGAGCAGCAGTGCATTGCCGCTGCAGCTCACGGCTTCACTGAACAGCAGACTGAGCGTGACACGATCTCCCGGCCGGTACACGGTCGGGGTTGCCGGAGCCGATACCGTGAGCAGGACGGGCGGTGTCGTATCCACGGTCACGCTCGCCTGCCCGTCTGCTGACCAGTTGCCGGCGGCATCGCGTTCCTGGACCTGAAGCGTGTGCAGACCATCCGCGAGCGCCATGGCCGGTACGAACTGTCGCAACGAG